>JAGYMR010000108.1 GCA_018400515.1 Tangfeifania sp. | reverse complement strand
TATGAGCCTGAAGTATGCCTGTTTGTTACCGCTTATAACGAAAAAGATTATATCCGGGAGAAGGTGGAAAATACCCTTGCCCTGGACTATCCGAAAGAGAAAATTCAATATGTGTGGGTTACCGACGGTTCGGATGATGGCACGCCGGAGCTGCTGGGGCAGTACCCGCAGCTGGAAGTTTATCATTTGCCCGCCCGCCGGGGGAAAATGCATGCCATGAACCGGGGAATGAAATTTGTTAAAGCGCCGCTGGTTATTTTTTCCGATACCAATTCCCTCCTGAATGAAAAGGCGATCCGGGAAATTTGTCTGAAGTTCAGCGATCCCCGGGTCGGCTGCGTGGCTGGAGAAAAAAGGATCTGCCGGCATGCTGCCGAAGACGCTGCCGGGGCGGGGGAGGGACTGTACTGGAAACTGGAATCTTTCGTGAAAAGGATGGATGCCGAAATGAACAGCGCCGTGGGAGCGGTGGGAGAACTTTTTGCCATCCGCTCCGAACTGTTTGAGGAGGTGGAAACCGATACCATCCTCGATGATTTTGTTATCTCGCTGCGGATCGCACAAAAAGGATATAAAATTGCTTATACCCCCAGTGCCTGGGGAGAGGAGACAGCCTCGCAAAACGTGCGGGAAGAGCTGAAACGGAAAATACGGATTGCGGCCGGGGGCATGCAGGCCTTGTTCCGCCTGGGATCCCTGCTGAATCCCTTTAAAAACGGCGTGCTTACATGGCAGTATGTGTCGCATAAAGTGTTGCGGTGGACCCTGGCTCCGGTCGCGTTGTTCTTTCTGTTCTTTTTGAACCTCGGGATAGTGGCGTCAGAACATTCGTGGAATGCCCCCGGTTTTTTTCCCCTCTTTCTCTGGTTTCAGGTCCTTTGTTACCTCCTTGCAGGGGTCGGCTGGTTTTTTGAAAACCGGAAACTCCGTTTTAAGATGCTCTTTGTCCCCTACTATTTTTTGTCAATCAATTATGCCTCGGTCCGCGGGATTATAAGGTATTTCCGCGGAAAACAACCCGCCGGATGGGAAAAATCGAAGCGGGCAGCTCCAGTTTAAAGAAATTGAAAAGTTCTGCATTCATTTTGCTTTCAGCGGGAGGATCCGTTATGTTTTCACTAATTTTGTTGTAATTTTGCGGCTTAGAAAAAGGAGGGATTCCATGACAGATACTGATATTAAGCTCAACTCGATTCCTGAAGCGGTTTCAGCCATAAAAAACGGCGAACTGGTGATCGTGGTGGATGACGAAGACAGGGAGAACGAAGGTGATTTTATTGTTGCTTCCGAATTGATTTCCCCGGAGATTATTAATTTTATGACGATTCACGGGCGGGGCCTCATTTGTGTTTCGCTGACGGAAAAAAGGTGTGAAGAGTTGGAGCTGGATCTGATGGTCGGCCAGAACACCTCCTACCACGAGACACAGTTCACTGTTTCTGTCGATGGCCTTCATCCGGATGTTACAACAGGCATTTCGGCCCACGACCGGGCAACCACCATAAAGATGCTGGTTGACAGCCAGACAAAACCTTCCGATCTGGCCCGTCCGGGACATATTTTCCCCCTGAAGGCAAAAGACAGGGGGGTCCTGCGCCGGAGCGGCCACACCGAGGCTGCTGTTGACCTGACAAGGCTGGCCGGCCTCTATCCATCCGGGGCCCTGGTGGAGATCATGAACGATGACGGGACCATGGCTCGGCTGCCTCAGCTTGTTCAGCTGGCCCGTAAATTCAACCTGAAAATTGTCAGCATCAAAGACCTGATATCTTTTCTTTTTCAGAGTGAAAGCCTGGTCGAAAGGGGCGAAAAAGTAACGCTGCCCACCCGCTACGGTAATTTTTCCGTTGTTCCTTTTCGCCAGAAATCAAACGGAGCCGAACATGTTGCCTTGATCAAAGGAAAATGGGACGTCAATGAACCGGTCCTTGTGCGGGTGCACTCTTCCTGCATGACCGGGGACATCTTCGGTTCGCTTCGCTGTGAATGCGGCGATCAGCTGCATAAGTCGATGGAAATGGTCGAAAAGGAGGGCAAAGGGGTCATTGTCTACATGATGCAGGAGGGCCGCGGAATCGGACTGGTGAATAAGATCGCTGCTTATAAACTCCAGGACCAGGGACTGGATACCGTTGATGCCAACCTCCACCTGGGATTTAAAGCCGATGAGCGTGATTACGGGGTGGGAGCGCAGATCCTCCGGAACCTGGGAATTACCAAAATGCGCCTGCTGACCAATAATCCGGTGAAACGGGTCGGCATCGAAGGGTTCGGTCTGGAGGTGATGGAAACCATCCCCATCGAAATAGAACCCAATGCCCACAACCAAAAATACCTGAAAACCAAACGCGACCGCATGGGGCATCACCTTCGGAATTTTAATTACGATATTTAATCCCTGAACCCCGAAGTTTATTTACCCCAACAGGGATTTTTCGGTGATTGTTTTGTGAAAAAACCATAAAATTCCGTACATTTAAACCAAACAAAAAAAAATAAAACTATGGATGGAAAAACAAAAGCTATTGTAGCTCATATTATCATTATCGGCTGGATTATCGCTTTAGTGATCAACAGCAATGAGAAAGATGAATTTGCCAGTTTTTATATCCGCCA
The DNA here is from genome assembly GCA_018400515.1 of Tangfeifania sp. The sequence goes on along the minus strand of JAGYMR010000108.1, from coordinate 6,328 downwards.
GTTGCTCGGACTCTACCTTGCCGGGTTGATCCTGTCGCTTATACCGCTTATTGGTTGGTTGTTATCCATCGTGGTTTTCGTTTTCTGGATCATGAGCCTGATTGGTTCCGTTCAGGGAGAGCAGAAGCTGACACCCTGGCTGGGGCAATATTTCCAGGAATGGTTTAAAGCCCTCTAAAAAAATATATTTTTCGCACTTATTTCCTTTTAAAAATTTATTTTTGCACTGAAATGGTTCTCTTTTGAGAAAGGGATGGGGTGATAAGGGTGTGTTTACGCACTTTCGCCCCGAGGGAATCCGGTGTGAATCCGGAGCTGTACCCGCAGCTGTAATCCTATCATGTTGACGGCTATTTTGCCACTGTCTGTTATAACGGACGGGAAGGCCGCTGTCAATCGGGGAAAGCCAGAAAACCTGCCGTTTCAGGAAGAACAATATCGTAAGCTTTCGGGATGAAAAGCTGAAGGTAACTTACCTTTTTTTCCCATTGGTTTTGGTATTGTAAAATGTTTTTGTTTAACAAAAAAAATTTTACAATGAAAAAGATTTACTTTCTCCTGGGCTTCTGGGCAGCCCTCGTCTCTGTGAATGCCCAAAACACGGCTACTTTTGAAAATATTGCCCTGGATACCGGCTCCTGGTGGAATGGTTCGGGTGGTTCGGGTGGTTTCTCCAGCGGAGGATTTTGGTTCCCCAACAGTTACAATGCCGATTATGGAAGTTGGAGTGGATTTTCGGTGTCGAATATGACCGATTCGGTTACACCGGGTTATGAAAATCAGTACAGCGCCATTACTGCGGGCGGCGCTGAGGGGTCGGAAAATTATGCGGTTGCTTACGTGGACGGTACCCTGGAGATGGAACTGGAAAATCCAACTTCCATTCAGGGATTTTACGTTACCAACACCACCTATGCTTATTTTTCCATGAAAAACGGCGATGACTTTTCCAAAAAATTTGGCGGGGAGGATGGCACCGATGAGGATTATTTCAAACTGGTGGTTTCCGGCACGGACATCTACGGGAACGAAACAGCGGAGGTGGTGTTTTTTCTGGCAGACTACCGGTCTTCCCAACCGGAAAATGATATCCTTGTGAGAACCTGGGAATGGGTGGACTTGAGCAGTCTGGGGGTAGTAAAAGACCTGAAATTCCGCCTTGAGTCCAGCGATAACGGGAACTGGGGGATGAACACACCCGCCTATTTTTGCATCGACAACTGGAACGGCAGGGCACCGGATACGCCCGAAATCCTGGCCACAGCCGGAATGGAAGATCTGGAGCTCAGTGAAGGGGATTTTTATAACGGTTCCGACGGGGCCGGGGAGTTCCGCAGCGGAGGCTTTCTGTTTCAAAACGATTACAATGATGATTATGGAAGCTGGAGCGGCTTTGCGGCTTCCGCTACCACCGATACAACCACCGGGGGGTACGCCAACCAATACAGTGCCATTACAGGAGCAGGGGCCATGGATTCAAAAAGTTATGCTGTTTCCTATCCAGTGGGCTTTTCAGAAGTTGAATTCAGTGAAACCATTGCCTCTGGTTTTTACATTACCAATTCCACCTATGCGTGGAAGTCGATGAAAAACGGGGATGATTTCTCCAAAAAATTTGGCGGTCCGGATGGCGATGACCCGGACTGGTTTAAAGTGACCGTTGCCGGGATCTCGCCGGCGGGTGATACTACCGGCACCATTGATTATTACCTGGCCGATTTCAGGTTTGATGATAACCAAAAGGATTTTATCGTGGATGACTGGCAGTGGGTTGACTTGTCGCCGTTAGGAGAGATCTCCACGCTCCGGTTTAGTTTGTCTTCTTCTGATAACGGGCCTTATGGGATGAATACCCCGGGATATTTTTGCCTCGATCAGTTAAACTACCAGGACATCCCTCCCGAAATTGCGAATCCTTTGCCCACTCAGGGGGAAGACCGGAACCTTCCGGAAATTTTTTATGTGGCGCTGGATTCCGTTTTTACCGATCCGGATAATCCTGATAACGAAATTGATATTGACCTGGAATATATTAGCAATCCCGCTCTTCTGACAGGCTCCGTGGTGGTTATTGGGAAACCCGGAAAAGAGAAGTCAGTTCAGCTGGCTTTCAATGTTACCCCGGAAATGACCGGAGAGGCTGAAGTGGTTATCTCTGCCTCTTCCAACGGAAAAATGGCATACCACTCCTTCCGGGTAATTGTGCAAGTGCCCGTGGCCTCCCCGTTTACCCAAAAACCGGAATTGAAGGTTTTTCCCAATCCGGTTCAGCGGGATTTTTATATTGAATGGCCCGGGAACGCCGAAGAAATTCTGCTGGTGGATATTTCAGGGAAACCCCTGTTTCGGAAGTATGTGCATGCTGCCGGAAGAGTCTCGGTAAAAGCATTGCGAAATGTTCCCCCGGGGCTCTATTTCCTGAAGGTGAAAATTTCCTCCGGCGAACTGTCACACAAAATCCTGAAGTACTGAACTTTTTTTGACTCTTCCGTGTTGTTTTTTTAGTATTAATTTTTGGATAAGCGTTTAAAAAGGACATGCAAGTGTTTTGTTTTATGGGATTAAAACAGTTTATTTGCATCAAACGTAAAAAATTGGAATTATGCAGGAAATCTCGAAAAATGCAATGGTTAAGTTGACGTACGATCTGCGTGTGGATGATGAAAACGGAGAAATGGTGGAGCAGGCGACTGCCGAAAAGCCATTGCAATTCTTATACGGGGCGGGTGTGATGTTGCCCGAATTTGAATCCCGCCTTGCCGGTTTGAAAGCGGGCGAACCCTTTACCATTCACTTGCCGAAAGAGAATGCTTATGGTGAAGTGAATAAGGATGCTATGGTGGAGTTGCCCAGGAATGTGTTTCTGGTGGATGGGAAGTTTGATGAGGAGCTGATCGCGGTGGGGAATGTTGTCCCTATGATGAGCAGTAACGGCCAGCGGCTGAACGGGCTTGTGCTTGCTGTGAATGATGAAACGGTAAAAATGGATTTTAATCACCCCCTGGCAGGTCAGGACCTGCACTTCGCGGGAAAGGTCGTGGAGGTTCGTGAAGCCACCCCGGAAGAAATTGAACAGGTCAGTGCACAAAGCGGCGGTTGCGATTGTGAAGACGGAAACTGTGACGACGGTCATGATTCCGGTGATGGTTGTTGCGGCGGGGGATGCGGCAGCTGATTGCTATTTTGATTATTTGTGCAATTTAACTATTTTAACCTCGTTTTATTTGGAAGCGCTCAAAGAAACGGGGTTTTTTTTGAGCAAATAGTAAGAAGCAGGAGCATATTTGTTGATTCAGGAGTGGTCTGACACCATGCTTTAATTGAATTACAAATGTTTAATATTATTCTAATGAAACGAGCATGATGCTAACATCACAAAAGGTGATGAATAAAAATACAAGCGAGTTCCATGGGCCTTGTAAACGAAAGACACCAAATTTATATTTGATTGAATTACAAATGTTTAATATTTTTTTATTCTAATGAATACATTCGGGAGAATATTTCGTTTGACTTCCTTTGGTGAATCGCATGGCCCTGCAATCGGAGGGATTATCGACGGCTGCCCGGCAGGCGTTGAATTAGATGTTGATCTTATCCAGAAAGATCTCAACAGGCGGAAACCCGGACAATCAAAGATTACTACGCAGCGAAAGGAGGCGGATGAGGTGCAGTTCCTTTCCGGCGTTTTTGAGGGCAGGACCCAGGGAACTCCCATTGCATTTGCGATATGGAATAAAGATCAGCATCCCAAAGATTACGGCGATCTGAAAGATGTTTTCCGGCCGTCACACGCTGATTATACCTATTATAAAAAATACGGAACCCGGGATCACCGCGGCGGAGGGCGCTCTTCCGCCCGGGAGACCATTGCGCGGGTGGTCGCCGGGGCCATTGCTAAACAGATCCTGGCCCGGGAGGGAGTCGCCATCCGGGCCTTTGTGACGCAGGTAGGCGAAATAAAGATGGAAAAGCCCTATACCGAAACCGATCTTTCCCGTGCGGAGGAAAACCTGGTGCGGTGCCCCGACCCGGAAACAGCAGCGCGCATGATCGAACGGATCGAGGTCGCAGCTAAAGACAGGGATACCGTAGGAGGGGTTATTACCTGTGTGGCCCAAAAGGTACCCGCCGGACTGGGAGAACCTGTGTTTAACAAACTGCATGCCGATCTCGGATTTGCCATGCTCGGTATCAATGCTGTTAAAGGGTTCGAATATGGCTCCGGATTCGCGGGAACCCGTTTGAGTGGGTCGGAACATAACGATGTTTTTATCCGGGATGAAACAGGGATCCGGACGAAAACAAACAGATCCGGAGGCGTCCAGGGAGGAATTTCCAACGGGGAAGATATCTATTTCAATGTGGCTTTCAAACCCATTGCCACCCTGCTAAAAGAACAGCAAACCGTCAATATAAACAGCCGGGAGGTGACCATTAACCCTAAGGGTAGGCATGATCCCTGCGTTTTACCCCGGGCCGTCCCCATTGTAGAAGCAATGGCCGCTCTGGTGCTGGTCGATCATATCTTGTTGAATAAAATAAATATCATTTAAGATGCCCAGAAGAAAAAGAAACAGAAGAATCCAGGGACCGCCCCTGATCAAGGGAATGTCGGTTTTTGGCGTCCGTGGCCGGAAATCGAATGAAGTGGTCCTCCGTATCGAAGAGTACGAAACCATCCGCCTTCTTGATTATCAAAACCTGACTCAGGAAGAAGCTGCCGTCCATATGGACATCTCCCGGCCAACACTGACGAGGATCTACGAAGAGGCACGGAACAAAGTGGCAACTGCTTTTGTGGAGGGAAGGGATATCATTTTCAGGGGAGGCGATATCTATTTCGATGAAAACTGGTTTAAATGCAATGAATGCAGTGCCAGCTTTAACCATTACACCAAAGAGAAACCCGTTTGCCCGTTGTGTAAATCCTCCGATGTCATCTCGCTGACTGACTTTTATGTGAAATAGTGTTCGTTTTATGAGTCGCCAGGAGAAGAACAATCCCTCAAAAACATTTTCGAAATATAGATTTTTAGAATGAATATCAGAAAATTATTGCGAATCCTTCACCGGGATTTGGGTTATTTTATTGTCGGTATGACCATCGTTTACGCATTGTCGGGTATTTTTCTGAACCATCGCCACGACTTTAATCCCGATTACAAGATTTTTTTCTCCGAGTTTCAGACCGGCTTTTCCCCTTCCACAGCAATCAGCAAAGCAGCCATCAAAGAGGTTCTTCAGCAACAGGAGCGGGAGGTGGTCTACAAAAAGCATTACGTCAATAACCAGGGCATCATCAAAGTATTTATTAAAAATGGGGAGGTGGAGATCGACCCTGCAACCGGCATGGCATCCATGAGTTATTTGCAGCGGCGGCCCGTGATCTTTGAGATGAACCAGCTGCACCAGGCTTCCATCGGTACCCTCTGGAAATGGGTGAGCGACGGGATGGCTGTCCTTTTGCTGTTTGTTGCTGTTTCCGGCTTATTCCTGTTAAAAGGGAAACGGGGCTTTAGCCGGTGGGGGTGGTGGCTGACACTGGCAGGTTTTGCCGTGCCCCTTTTCTTTGCGCTCATGTATATCTGATAAAAATTATACCGGATAATTTCACCCAAAAGGGGAAAAAGCGAAAAGTAAATAATTTTTAATTTATTTATAGATCATTATAAAATTTTAGAGAGATGAGAAAATTGATTTTCCTGAGTTTGCTGGGGGGGATGTTTTGGGGTTGCAACAATCCGCAAAAAACAAGTGAAGGTCAGGCAACCAAAAAGGCGGCTGTTGTTTATTCCATCGATGAGCTGTATGCCAAAGCTCCTGAGCTGGAAGGGAAAGAGGTGGTTGTAAAGGGAACGGTCATGCATGTTTGCCGGCATGGCGGCGGAAGATGCTTCCTGATGGGGAGTACCGAAGATATGAATATCCGGGTGGAAGCCGGGGAGAAGATCGGTGCTTTCAGCCAGGAACAAATGGGCAGCGACCTGACCATCCGGGGGATCTTTAAAGAGGTGAAAACAGAAGCCGATGCGCACAACCCACAGGAGCCACATGAGGGTGAGGAAGCCGGTGCCGGCCATGATTCGGGAGCCGATGAGGCACACCGCGTGATTGCCGGGTCCCGGGAGGAAGGTGAACCGGTCTATTTTATCGAAGGACTTCAGATCCTCGGGGAAGATAGCTAGGCAGAACAGATTTTGCGGTTTTTTGAAGGCCTGCCCTGCACTGACTTGGGGTGGTATACCAGTCTACTCCTTTCCGGAAATGAAACAAGCATGATGCTAACATCACAAAAAATTATGAATAAAATTACAAGCGAGTTCCA
>JAGYMR010000107.1 GCA_018400515.1 Tangfeifania sp. | reverse complement strand
GCGGCCGGAGCCGGTCCGACGAAAGAACAACTGTTGAAAGATCTTCCGCGGAGACCCGGAGCCGGTCCCGGTCAGGGGAAGCCAACACACGGGTCAGGGATAACCGTACCCGGACATCATCTTCAGAAAAAGAAAATGTCCTGACCGAAAGAAGAAGAAGCAAGGAAAGTCCGGAGGCAAAAACGGAAAGCCGGAGGGAATCCGGTTCATCCTCCCGGATAAAAACCTATACCCGCCCGGGTTCTTCCAATGTCCAAAGCAGTGAACGGTCGGGAACCACCACCCGCCCCAGGGTTGTCAAAAGCAGCAGCAGTTCCAAAACCCGTTATACAAGGCCGCGGTCCACTTCCAGCTACAACAGGAGTTACCGTGAAAGTGCCACCTATAACAAAAGTACCAGCAAATCTTCTTCGCGGAGCTACCGGTCGTCCTCCCGTTCCAATAATTCAAGCCGAAGCTACACGCCTAGCCGAAGCCGCAGCAGTAGCAGCTCGGGAAGCTACCGCAGCAGAAGTTCCTCATCCTCATCAAGAAGTTACAGCCCGAGCAGTTCAAGCAGTTCCCGCAGCTCCGGAAGCTCCGGCAGCCGGTCGCGCTCCTCATCCGGAAGAAGAAGGTAAGGGAAAGGGGTGAACTGCAAAAAAAAGTATTAACAGAAAAACAGAGTTGCCATGAAGAAAATTATAACCATTATGACAGCCGTGATGCTTGTGCCGTTTCTGGTCCGGGCACAGGATCTAACCGACGCCTTACGCTATTCAGGATTCCAGGTTCAGGGGACCGCCCGTGCCGGAGCCATGGGAAATGCCTTTGGGGCGCTGGGCGGCGATTTTACATCGATTAGTATAAACCCGGCAGGACTTGGTTTATACCGGGCGGGCGAACTGGTGTTTACCCCCGCCTTCGGGCAGTCCAACGTGGAAGCCACCTACCAGGGCCAGTTGATGACCGACAATAAATACAATTTCTCCTTTAACAATATCAGCTATGTTTCCTCCATCAAAACACCCGGACAGGGCGAAACGGGACTGGTGAATGTGAATGTCGGGATCGGCTACAACCGCCTGGTCAATTTCAACACCACCATGCTGGCAGGTGGAAAAAACCTGGATGGATCATTTCTCGACTACCTGGCCGACAATGCTACCATCGGTAATTTTATTCCCGCCCCCGAAGCGGGAAGTGAAAACAATCCCTATTTCATGGATTTCTATGAACAACTTGCCTGGGATACTTACCTTTTGTGGTATGATGAAGATAACAACGAATACTGGCACGACCTGGAAGAGGGAGGCTACGGACAGAGCCAGCGGAAAAGCATCTCAAAGGAGGGGTCGGTCGACGAATATTCCCTTGCCCTGGGACTGAATTTTAACCATAAAATTTACGTTGGCGCCTCCGTGGGAATTCTGGATGTATCCTACAGGGAGACTTCGGAATTGCTGGAATGGGATGAAAACAATGACATTCCCAATTTTACCGACATGCAGTTTGACAAATACCTGCACACCTCCGGCACCGGCTACAACGGAAAAATCGGGGTGATCTACAAACCGGTCAATGAGGTCCGGTTGGGTGCATCCCTGCATACCCCTACTTTTTATAATCTTCATGATGTTTTTGAAACCAACATGTCTTCCAATGTGGCCAATGAAGAGGGACAAATGGGGAGCTACGGTGCCACAAGCCCCTATGACGAATACAACTACGATCTTGAAACACCGCTCCGGGCAACGCTCAGCGGAGCATTTGTGATCGCTAAAAAAGGACTGGTCAGCGTCGATTATGAATTTGTTGATTACGGTTCGGCCAGTCTGCGCCGTGGTGGCGACGGATACCAGTTCGTGGATGAAAACAATGAAATTGCGGAAGCCTATCGCGCCGTCGGAAACCTGAGGATCGGCGGGGAGTTGCTGGTCAACCAGTCGATCAGCCTCCGGGGCGGATATGAATTGTATCCCTCACCACTCAGAACCAATGCTTTCGGTCAATCCCGCCCGGATGAAGGGGTGAACAAAAATGTATTTTCTGCTGGTCTGGGCTATAAAAGCGGAGGATTCTTTTTTGATGTCGCTTACCGGCACTCCCGGGTAAATCAGTATGAGACCCTGTACCCGGCGCCTCCGACTGAGTATTATAATTCGCCGGAATTTGCTGAATTTAACATGTATAAAAATAAAGTTCTTTTTACATTGGGATTCAAGTTTTAAGGTTAAATCACAATACCATTATTTCCACAAAGGCATAAACGGAAGTTTGTGCCTTTGTTTATTTGGGGAGGGGTGTGTGTTTCTCAGACAGTCATTTAAACCTGTTTGCAGCCCCGCCTTTTTTCCGGTTCCCGGGAATAAGGCATTTTTTTTAAAAAAAATCACTATTTTAGATCAATATTTTGCCTTAACCTTTTCAAATGAACATTATGAAAAAATACTTTATTTTCTTTCTGATCGCTTTTCCCCTCTTAGCAGGAGCACAAAACACCCTCTATTTTCTGGAGGGGGTTCATCAAAACAAGAATTTCAACCCCGCTTTTGTCCCCGATGCCAAATTTCATTTGGAACTTCCCGGTCTGGGAGGCATCTCCAGTCATGCCTATAACTCCGGTTTCAACTACAACTGGCTGGACAACTTCATCGAATCCATCGGAACCGAAGGCTACGATACCGATGAAGCGGTCAGTAAAATCGGGGAATTCAACCATTTTTTCACCGAAACGCAGGCCAACCTGCTCTCTTTCGGAGTAAGGCTGAAAGACCAGGGCTACCTGACCCTGTCGGCCACGATGAACAGTTCTTCCGAAATGAAGGTAGAGCCCGACATTGTTTACCTTCTGGCAGACATTGATGACATTTCATCGGACGACCTTCCGGTGGTGGTTGAGGGAATTGACTTTTTAACCAACAACTATTTATCTTTTGGAGTGACCTATTCCAGGGCCATTAACGACCAGCTCACCCTCGGGGTCACCCCCCACCTGAACTTTAATTTTATTGGGATACAAACAAAAGATGTCCGTCTCACAGTGGATGAAGAAGATCTGGGCGGTGGAGACACCGAGATCACCACCGACCTTGACGGAGAGGTCAAACTCGGGTTGCCGACCGAATTGAACCCCGACGCGGTGGTGGGAGATGAACTGGACCTGGAGGAGGATTTTCTGCCGGACGGGTGGGCTTCCGACCTTGCGCCAGCCGATTTTTTACAAAACCCGAGTCTATCTCTTGACATCGGTGCCACCTATGCACTGAACGAATGGATGTTCTCGGCCAGCATGCTGAATATCGGAGCTTCCGGATGGAAAAACAACGGATACATCCTCCGCGGGCAGGGGGAAGTCGTAAAAGTCGAGGACGATCAGAAAGTGAAAGTGGGAATCCCTCCCAGGATTTTTCTGGGGGCCAAACGGCAGTTTCATCCCAAATGGAACTATGCCCTGCTGCTGCGCAATGACTTTTACAAAGCCGCATCAAATGCCTCGGCAACGCTATCCCTTAATGGCTTCGTAGGAAAATGGCTTTCCACCTCTGTAAGTTATACAGCCGGCTATAAATTCAATAACATCGGAATTGGACTGCGGATGCGGTTTCTTCCGGGCACTGACCTGTTTCTGGTCACGGATAACCTCATTCAGTCATTTGCTCCCAAAGATGCCCACCGGATGACAGCGGCGGCAGGGATTAACCTCACCTTCGGGGAAGATTACCCTTTTCTGCGGAACAAAAAAACGGACCAATAACCGAGCGGGCCCTGCCTGAATAAAGACCGGCTTTCAAAAAAAACAGCAGCCAATGAGATGAAAGGTCTCCGCTGGCTTGCTGTCCGGACCAAAACCAATGCTTATGTGGATTACAACCGCTTTGATTCTTTTTTACCTGCTGACCCCCGCACTGCTCATCTATTTATGCCAGATCTCGGGATTTCTGAACCGGCTTGGTGCGGTGGTCCTGGCTTATGCAGCAGGACTGCTGATCGGGAACACCGGCCTGTTTCCCGCCCCGGGCCGCCGGTTCAGGGAACTCCTGGCCGGCCGCACAGCCATGCCCAAAGAGGAGCTGATGGATTATTTCCAGTCGGGACAAATTGCCGAAATCGATTTGATCGCCAACCAGATTGCCACCGTTCAGGACACCATCATCACCATTGTGATCCCCCTGGCCATTCCTTTGCTGCTTTTCTCACTCAACCTGCGGAAATGGCTCAAACTGGCCAAAGGGGCTGTTTTATCGCTGGTACTGGCCATGGCTTCGCTGCTTGTAGCCGTATTCTCCGGATATTTCCTGTTTTCCGGATCAACCGCTGATTCATGGCAGGTGGCCGGAATGCTGATCGGGGTCTACACCGGCGGAACCCCCAACCTGGCCGCCATTGGAACCGCGCTGAATGTAAAACCGGACATTTTCATTCTGACACATACTTACGACCTCATCATCGGGGCAGTGGCCCTGCTTTTCCTGATGACCATTGCCCAGCGGCTGTTCCACAGCTTCCTTCCCCGCTTCAAAGATGTGCACCACCAGGACCAGTTCCTTAACATGTCGGCAGAATACAGCCACATGGAGGATTACAGCAACCTGCTTGCAAAAAAAGAGATCCCCCGGTTGCTGAAAGCCCTCGGCCTCTCGGTGATCATCTTTGGTATCGGCGGCGGGCTGAGTTTTCTGGTGCCCGAATCGGCACAAACGGTCACCGTCATCCTGACCATCACCACCCTGGGATTGCTGGCTTCCCTCATCCGGCCGGTCAACCGGCTCAACAGCAGTTTTGAACTGGGCATGTACCTTATCCTGGTTTTTTCCCTGGCGGTATCCTCCATGGCCAACCTGAGTGAAATGTTCCAGATCAAATTCCTCCAGCTGTTCCTTTTTGTCCTGTGGGTGGTATTCGGATCGATGCTTATCCATGTCGGCCTTTCAAAAATATTCAAAGTGGATGCCGACACCACCATCATTGCCATCACCGCCCTCACCTATTCGCCTCCGTTTGTGCCGGCCGTAGCCGGAGCCATCAAAAACAAGGAGATCATCATATCGGGATTGACCATCGGCATTCTGGGATATGCGTTCGGCACCTACCTGGGAATTTTTACCGCCACCATTCTAAAATAGTAAAGCGGTAATTTTCCTTTCCCTCCAGGCCGGATGTACATAATGCCTTGGCGGAATAAGATTATCTGCCGGGCCGGATTTTTCCTCCATCCTATGGAAAATTCTGCAGAAACGGATATACAATTATGCTGAAACGGATTGCAAACCCGTCCTAAAGATTATCAAAAAAGTAACGGCTCACTTTTTTCATCAGGTGGAGGCGGTCGCCCCCCCGCACATTGTGGGGGTGTGTCGGATAGACAAAAAAATCGACCGGTTTGTTTTGCCTGATGCACTCGCGAAGAAATTTCATGCTGTGCTGCATCACCACCACATCGTCCTGCACCCCGTGGATGAGCATCAAATCTCCTTCGAGGTTGCCCACATGGTTTAACATGTTGGTTTCGGCATATCCTTCCGGATTTTCTTCGGGCCGGTCCATGTACCGTTCGCCATACATCACTTCGTACATGCTCCAGTCGACTACCGGTCCCCCGGCCACACCCACCTTGAAAATTTCCGGGTGTCGAAGCATCAGGTTGAGCGTCATGAATCCCCCGTAACTCCAGCCATGCACGCCTATTCGTTCCTCATCCACATAAGGCAGCGATTTCAGGTACGCAATCCCTTTCATCTGGTCCTCCGTTTCCAAAATTCCCAGCCGGCGGTGGACAGCGGTTTCAAAGTCCCTTCCCCGGTGGTTGGTTCCCCGGTTATCCATGGTAAATGCGATATACCCCTGCGATGCCATATAGTATTGCCACCAGCGGGCCCCGTGATGCCAGCCCCTGTTTACCAGCTGGGAGTGGGGCCCTCCGTATACATAGACGATCACCGGATACTTTTTTGAAGGATCAAGATCCGGCGGCAGGATGATCCTTCCGGTCAGTGTTGTTTTCCCGTCCGCCGAAGGCACGGACACCAGCCGGTTCTCCCCTAGTTTGTAATCCTCAAGCGGATCCGCTGCCTCGTGCAGCATCCGCACTCTTTTCCCGCCGGAGGAGATCAGACCGGTCTGTGAAGGAACGGAGGGGGCGCTGAACTCATCCAGAAGCCAGGAACCTCCCGGACTCAGCATTCCATGATGCATTCCGGGTGTTGCGGTCAGCTTTTCCATCTTCCCCGACTTCAGCGCCACCCGGTAAAGATGCCGCTCGAGCGGGCCCTCCCGGGTCGCTTCCACAAAAACATACGTTTCCGTTTGGTCAAACCCCAGCACCCGGGTTACCTCCCAATCTCCTTTTGTAATCCTGCGAATCCGTTTCCCCTCCGTAGTATATTCATACAGATGAAACCAACCCTCCTGCCGGCTCAGATGATAGAACCTTTCCGGGTTCACTTTTGAAAACCGGATGGGATGCAGGGGTTCCACATAGGCATCGTGGGTCGATTCAAAAAGGGTTTTGATTTTCTCGCCTGAGCCGGCATCGTAACATGTCAGCCGGCTGTGGTCCTGACCACGGTTCAGTTCAAAAAGGTAAACCGATTTTTCGTCCGGCGCCCACGCCAGGTTGGTCAGGTAATGCTCGGGATCCCCGCCCGTCTTCAGGAAGACCGTCTTTCCGCTGGAGATATGGTAAACCCCCACGGTAACATGATGGCTTTTCATGCCGGCCATGGGATATTTTACCGGCGAATGCCGGGCCACACGCCCCATGAAATCCACCACCGGGTAATCGGTAACCATGGATTCATCCTTGCGGTAAAAGGCAATGGAATTTCCTTCGGGAGCAATGAAAATTCCGCCGGATATTCCGAACTCACGGCGGTGGACCTCTTTTCCGCTGACAATTCCCCGCCCGCCGTCGCGGGTGATCTGGATGGTCTTACCATCCTCAAAAGTGACAAAAAGATCGTCATCCACCGTATAGGCCACATATTTCCCGGGCTCACTGAACCGGGCATTTTCGGCCTTTTCCGGCAATTCGATCCGGTACTCCACCCTTTGCTCCCGGCAATCGATCCCTGTGAATGCCCTGTTTCTTCTGATCAGCAGCAACTCATCCGGGGTCCAGGAATAAGGGGGGAACCGGCTGAAACCGGAATTGTTTCCTTTCTGCATCGCCTCATTCAGCGCCGAAAGGTCCAGTAAAGGCTTCCGGCCATCTTCCCCGGCCGCTGCAGCCCAAAGGGTGTCGCTTTTCAACCAGGTGAAAACAGCATCGTTTTTCCAGGAAAGCCCTTCCATGGAGGCGGGGCGCAGGTAGGTATGACGGCCCCGGATGGCATCCTCCAGGGTCAGCTGTTTTTCCTGTGCCATCCCGGGGAGCACGGCCAGCAGGAACAGGAGAAGGTATACGTTTCGCATCTCTGTAATGTTTTTCAGTTTGAAAGACGAAAATAGCAAAATAAATGGGATATAAATCCTACTTTTGCCGCCGTAACTGCGAATCTTATGGAAAAGAGAAACCTGTTTACCATCTATTTAATCACACTGATAGCCGTGATGGGGGTGGCCAGCATCACACCGGCATTTCCCTCCATCAGGGAACATTTTAACATTTCGGCCACCCAGGTTACCCTGCTGATCACGGTATTCACTTTTCCGGGCATTTTTCTTGCACCGGTGGTGGGCATCATGGCCGATCACTGGGGCCGCAAGACCATTTTGCTTCCTTCGCTTTTTCTTTTCGGAATTGCCGGCGGAGCATGCTTTTTCACCAGCAACTGGGAAATGCTGCTCATCCTGCGGTTTTTCCAGGGCATCGGGGCCGCCTCGCTGGGATCGCTCAATGTAACACTGATCGGCGACCTCTTTTCAGGAAAAAAGCGGGGAGCGGTAATGGGGTACAATGCCAGTATACTGAGCACAGGAACCGCCGCCTACCCTGCCATTGGGGGTGCACTGGCCATGGCCGGCTGGCAATACCCTTTTCTCCTCTCCTTCCTGGCCATTCCTGCCGGAATCCTGGTACTCACATGCCTGAAAAACCCGGAGCCCAACGAGCCGCGAAACCTGCGGAATTATCTGCAGCGCACCTGGAAAAACATCAACAAAAAAACGGTCTGGGGCCTGTTCATCATCAATATCCTGCTGTTTTTTATCCTCTATGGTGCCTACCTCTCCTATTTCCCGCAGATGATGACAGAAAGGCTGGCCGCCAACGATTTTCAGATCGGACTGTTTATGTCGGGCTTTTCAGTGGTGACCGCCATCACCTCTTCACAGCTCAAAATCATCAACCAGTACCTCACCCCAAAAAGACAACTGATGATCAGTTTCTCCCTGTACATGATCTCCATGCTGATCTTATCGGTGGCCGGACAGTGGTGGGTGCTGATCATTCCCCTCATTACCTTCGGACTGGGGCACGGAATGCTCATCCCCGGCATCCAGACCCTGCTGGTAGGATTTGCCCCGCTGAGCGAGCGGGCCGGCTTTATGTCGATCAACAGCATGATCCTGCGGCTCGGCCAGACCCTCGGTCCCGTTTTCATCGGCCTGTTCTACATGGTGGGAGGAACCGCCTCCGCATTTCTGGGAGGAGCCTTTGTTGCGGCAGTGATGTTCATCATTGCCCTTTTGATGGAGAAATTGTAATTTTTCAAGTATTAAACGGATATTTCTGAATCTGAATGATCCCTGCAGTTTCGGGAACATCTGCCGGCGAAAAGCGGATTATAAGGGCATTATTATTACATTTGCCGCCCCAAAAAAGGTTGGATTCATGGAAAATTTTAAAGACCACTGTTTTGTGTGCGGAAAGAAGCTGACGGGGGATGCATGCGCTATAAACCGGGAGGTTCAGCTGCCGGTGTGTGATGCGTGCAAAGGGACCCCGGAGGAGAAAAAGAAGGCGGAGGAGTACCTCGACAGCCTGGCCGACGGGCTTGTTTGCGGCTGCATCTGAAAAATTCCGGCACCAAAAAAAACGGCCGTC
>JAGYMR010000106.1 GCA_018400515.1 Tangfeifania sp. | reverse complement strand
GAAATTCTTAAAAAAACCAAATGTACTGTTGGGGTCAATAAAGCCAGCTTTGATATCAAAAAAGGCGAAATTTTTGTTATCATGGGATTGTCAGGCAGCGGAAAGTCAACGCTTATCCGCTGCCTGAACAGGCTTAATGAACCCACATCGGGTAGGGTGTTTTTTAAGAAGCACGACATTACCCGGGATACCAATAAACAGCTGCTGACAACCCGCCGTACCGAAATGAGTATGGTGTTCCAGAAATTCGGACTGCTTCCTCACAGGACCATTCTGGAGAATGCCGCTTTTGGACTGGAGATCCGGGGTGAATCAAAGGAGGAAAGAGACAGACGCGGCAGGGAAGCATTGAAAACCGTTGGTCTGGAGGGATATGAAGATCAGTACCCCTCGGAAATGTCGGGAGGTATGCAGCAACGGGTCGGCCTCGCCCGAGCCCTGGCCAACGATACCGATGTGCTGCTCATGGATGAGGCCTTTTCAGCACTCGACCCCCTGATCAAATCGGATATGCAGGACGAGTTGCTGTCCATTCAGAACAAACTGCATAAAACCATTGTCTTTATTACCCACGACCTGGACGAAGCCATGAAAGTGGGCGACCGCATTGCTATTATGAAAGATGGAATCGTGGAACAGATCGGAACGGCCGAAGAGATCCTGACCAATCCCGCTACCGATTATGTCGAGGCTTTTGTTGAAAAAGTGGACCGCAAAACCATTATCACTGCGGAAACCCTCATGTTCAAAAAACCGACGGTTGTCCAGTTTAAGAAAGACGGACCCAAAGGAGCTATCCGTAAAATGCGGTCGGCCAGTGTGGATGTGCTTCCCGTGGAAGACCAGGACGGCAAGTTCCTTGGCCATGTATGGCTCGAAGATATGCTCCGGCTCGCAGACAAAAAAGAGAAAACGGTGGAGTCAGCGCTTCAAACCGAAGTACCCAGTGTCTATAGGCATTATACCGTGGAAGAGATGCTTCCGCTTATTACCGGACATCACCATCCCCTGGCTGTGGTTGACGAAGAGAGCGGGAAACTGCTCGGGCTTGTTACCCAGACTTCGTTAATTATCGAATCAACCCGGTTCGACCATGAAGAGATGGATGATTTAATTGATAAAGCAAACGAACTATAGTATGGAAGATAGAATAATAAACGTTGGAAAATATATTGAAAGCGGTATTGATGCTTTGGAAAGCAACCTTTCGGTTGTCTGGAGCTCGATTGACAGCGGCATCGGATGGACGGTAGAAAATCTGAACGGGGTTTTACTTGCTATTCCGTTTATCGTTTTTCTGGTGGTGATTTCATTTCTTGCCTACTATGCAAAAGCAAAAGGGAAACTGATCAAAAAGGAAGGCTTTAAACAAGCCATCGGATTCGTGGTTTTTGTTATTCTCGGACTGTTGCTCATTCGTGCTATGGGCTATTGGGAAGAGGCCATTCAAACAACCACCCTGGTGCTTGTTTCAACGATCATTGCCCTGATTCTCGGTATTCCTTTTGGAATCCTCTCGGCAAAAAGCAATATCGCCGATGGCATCATCCGGCCGGTCCTTGACTTTATGCAGACCATGCCTGCTTTCGTTTACCTGATCCCGGCGATCTTCTTTTTCAGTGTGGGAAATACCCCCGGGGTTATTGCCACCGTTATTTTTTCACTCCCCCCGGCCGTTCGGTTGACCAACCTTGGAATACGAAATGTTCAGCCCGATGTGATCGAAGCCGGCAGGGCGTTTGGGGCCAACGAAAACCAGATCCTGTATAAGATCCAGTTACCCCTGGCCATGCCTACTATTCTTGCCGGTATCAACCAGGTTATCCTGCTGGCACTGTCGATGGTTGTTATTGCCTCCATGGTAGGGGCCAAAGGCCTTGGAAGTGTCGTTTACCAGGGAATCCAGCAAAATGATATTGCCAAAGGGTTCGAATCTGGTTTAGGAATTGTTGTCCTGGCGATTATTCTGGACAGGATTACACAAGCAATTGCAAATAAAAAATAAGTATTAACCTTAAAAAATTGAATGACTATGTTGAAGTTTAGAAAATTATTAAGTCTTTTTATTGTTTTGGCAATGGCTGTTGCCATTAGCTCCTGTAAAGGAGGAAAAAAAGAGGAAGAACAGCAGGAAGTGACCATATTATACCCGAACTGGGCCGAGGGTGTCGCTTTTACCCACCTGGCCAAAGTGGCCCTGGAAGACAAAGGGTATAAAGTTGAGATTGTCAACCTGGAACCGGGACTCATCTACGGCGAGTTGTCAAAAGATGACCCGAAAGGGGATGTCTTTCTGGATGCCTGGTTGCCTAATACCCACGCACCTTACTGGGAGGACTACGGCGACGACCTTGTTAAACTCGGTGAATCTTTTAGTGGGGGTACTACCGGACTTGTTGTTCCTTCCTATGTAACCATCAATTCCATTACGGAATTGAACGATCATGTGGATAAATTTGACGGGAAGATCATTGGTATCGGCAGCGGTGCTGGTATCCACGCCAATACGCTAAAGGCCATTGAAGAGTATGACCTGGATTTTGAACAGATTACTTCCAGTGGTCCCGCCATGGTCGCCAGCCTCGAAAAAGCCGTCGCTAACGATGAGTGGATCGTTATTACCGGCTGGAAACCCCATTTCAAATGGGCCAATTTTGACCTGAAATACCTGGAAGACCCCAAAGGGATCTATCCGAAAGATGTTTGCGCGATTGTTTCAAGAACGGGGTTTGAAGAAGATATGCCTGAAGTGGCCAATTTCTTTAAAAACTTCAACCTGCGCGAAGAACAGCTTTACAGCCTGATGGGGGCCATTAAGCTCGACGGAGAAGAGGGCGGTGCTGAAAAATGGTACCAGTCCAATAAAACCCGGGTTGACAACTGGTTTGAATAGTAACCGTTTCCCCGGGAAATTACCTTTTCCCGGGGATCAGGTTTTTAAAACCATCTGAAAGGCGGTTCAGAAAGGATTCCTTGTTTTGTCATCCTGACCAGCGGGTCTGTCAGAAATGTAACGCACAAAAAAGCAATGCGTTTCTTTCCGGCCGGTCAGGGATTACACTTAAATGGCAAATTTTTATTCGGGAATGCTTTTTGGATCGCCTTTTCTTTTTTTATTATCTTTGCTGGTCCAATTATTAACCAAACGTTTGATCTGAAATGCGCCTGCATCTTTTTTCTTTTACAACTGCCATTCTTGCAACTTTTTTATTGATGACCGCATGCAATTCCGGTCAAAGATCCGGACAAAACGAAGAAAAATCCGGGGAGAACTGGATCCAGCTGTTTAACGGCAAGGACCTGAATGACTGGCAGCCCAAGTTTAAGGGATATCCCCCGGGGGTCAACCATAACAATACCTTCCGGGTGGAGGATGGACTCCTGCGTGTCCGTTACGATGACTGGGAAGAATTCGGATCGGTATACGGGCATCTGTTTTATAAAGATGAATTTTCTCACTACCGGTTGCGGGTGGAGTACCGGTTTGTAGATGAGCAGGTTAAGGGTGGCCCGGGATGGGCCTACCGCAACAATGGGTTGATGCTCCACGGACAGCCTGCCACTTCAATGGAGCTGGATCAGGATTTTCCGGTATCCATCGAAGTACAACTCCTGGGTGGAAACGGGGAGAGTAAACGGCCCACCATGAATCTCTGCACACCGGGAACCAATGTGGTGATGAACGGCGAACTGATACGGCAGCATTGCAATAATTCACAGTCAAAAACTTATCATGGCGACCAATGGGTTTCTGCTGAGGTGGAAGTACGCGGGGGCGAAGTTATTCGCCATTTTGTCGACGGAGAAGAGGTCATGCAGTATGAAAAACCCCAGCTGGATCCACGGGAAAAGTACTATGAAAAACTGTTGCCCCCCGGCGGGAATAAAATCCTCACCAAAGGAACCATCTCCATTCAGGCGGAAAGCCATCCGACCGATTTCCGGAAAATTGAACTGTTGGTCCTTGATGAATAAATCAGGTTGCCAGCCCCTTGCGTTGTCATTGTCCTGACGCTCCTCTTTTGGCATTGATCCGCCGGTTGGAATAGTTCAGCGCCAGCAGCGAAATGGCAATGATCACCATTCCCAGAATGGACATCAGGTCGGGGGATTCATCCGCCAGGATGATCCAGCTCAGAATGGCCCCCGAGACAGGAATGAGGAATTTCCATACATTGAGGAGGGATACTTTTACCCCCGGACGCCGGAGCAGCGTGTACCAGATGGAGATGGCCGCTGCGGAAAGGAAACTCAGCCAGGAGAGCGCAAAAAAGTACCGGGCGGGAAAGGGCCCCTGCGGGAATCCTTCCAGGGGAACGGAAACTAAAAAGAGGAGCAAACCACCCGACATCAGCGAGGTTGAACTGATCACCACCGGGGAAACCTTCGGGGAACTCTTTGCCACAAGGACATTGGCATACCCTGCAATGATGTTATTCAACAGCAGCAAACCAATTCCCACATACTCCAGTTCGTTATGGAGTGCTATCCGGGAACGGCCCAGTGTGATAACCCCGATGCCCGCCACTCCGATCAGGATGCTGAGCGTCTTTAAGGGCGTCATTTTATCGTTGTGGAATGAAAAATGTGCAACAATGGCCGCAAAAAGCGGGGCTGATCCGATGATCATGGCTCCGAGGGAGCCGGGAATCAGATTGAGTCCGCTGTAGAAAAATGAGTACTGCACAAAAACCTGTATGAACCCGATCAGCAGCAGGAATTTCAGGTTGGCTTTCATCTCCCTGAAAAACCGGGCCGGACGCCCCCAAAACAGGAGAATGAGTAATCCGGCAATAAAAAAACGTATGCCGGCAAATTGCAACGGGGTGTGGTATTGCAAGCCGATCTTCACGCCTGTAAATGCCGTGGACCATAACCAGCAAGCCAGAATGGCCAGAAATGTTGTGCTCCGTAAAATGTTTCTCATTCGTTGGAATGGTGTAATTTATAAATCATTTAAAATATGATAGCCCCTATTTGAAAAAATATCTCTTCTCAAAGGGTTTTCATCTCCTAATCCCCACAAACTTTTTTTCATAGGTCGTTTCATTCGCTCCCTCTGCCCGGTAAACCGCTTTCGGGTAGTTGGCAACAGAAAGTTAACCAACGGTTCCCGCTTGCCAAAGAAGTGCAAAGGTGGGAAAAGTTTCGGAAAAACGGGTATGCATAAAAAAATTGACTGTCCAGTCTCAATGTTCCGGAAAACCACGTTAATCTTTTTAAATTTTTCCTTTTCCAGGGCTTCAGGTGAAGGAAAATAAAGAATAATGCATTATTTTGTATGCCGGAAAATCAAATGACATGGGAAAGACAATCATCAACAATTACGAAGATTTTGAATCCTTTCTGGGAAAAGAACTGGGGGTTTCGGAATATGTGACCATTACCCAGGAGCAAATCGATCAGTTTGCAGATGCAACGCTTGACCATCAATGGATCCACACCGATCCGGAACGCGCTGCAAAAGAGTCGCCTTTTAAAAGTACCATCGCACATGGGTACCTGACCGTTTCGCTGCTGACTTATTTATGGCACCGCATCGTGGATGTCCGTAATGTGAAAATGATCGTCAACTACGGGCTTGAAAATTTGCGTTTTCAGCAACCCGTGCTGGTGAATGACCGGATCAGGGCCCGGGTTTCGCTCCATGACATCCGGAATTTGCGGGGCATTGCCAAGATTCAGGTAAAAATTGTGGTTGAGATCGAAGGGCAGAAAAAGCCGGCCTATGATGCCCTGGCGACATTTTTGTATCATTTTAAATAATTTTGGGAAGGGACGTGTCATCTGTGCAGGACCGGATGCAAATCCGTCCCGGCTTTTGGTGCAGGTCTGTTCCAGCTTTTGATGAAAATCTGTACCGGTAAGGATAGAAATCGCTACCCGCGATATTCTTCCGGACAGGGTTTAATATCTCCTTGTTTTTTTGTAATTTAGGAGTTACCACAGGTTTTTGATGATGATGGCAGAATTCTTCAATACATGGCTTCAATCCAGCGAAATAACCTGGCAAACAGCTACCATCAGGCTATTGCTCAGTTTTTTTCTGGGAATGATCGTAGGCATTGAGCGCGAAGCGCGCAATCAGCCTGCCGGGCTGCGCACCCATATTTTAATCAGCATTGGGGCCACGATCGTGATGCTTATTTCCATCTACATTCCCCAGACGTTTCCCCATTTCCAGAACGGGGATCCCGGGCGGATTGCAGCGCAGGTAGTGTCGGGCATTGGTTTCCTGGGGGCGGGAGCCATTCTGAAATTTGGCGTCGATGTGAAAGGGCTCACCACCGCCGCTTCCATCTGGGCTATGGCAGCCCTGGGCCTGGCAGTCGGCGCCGGAATGTATGCCATCAGTCTTATCGGACTGGCCGTGGTTATATTCGCCCTTTCGGTAATGAACTTGTTTGAAAAAAGCATTTTTAAAGAGCGGGCCCTGCGGAAGATCTCCCTCGAGGTTAAAAAAAGGGACACCAATGTGGCGGAGCTGGAAAAAATTTTTGCCGGATATGATGCCAAAATCATTTCCAGGGGGTTCGAACGCAATGTTAATGAAGCGTGCGACAAAGTAACATTCATGCTGGGGGTTACCCGGCAGTTAAATGTGCAGTCCCTTTCTAATGCACTGGAGAAACAACCCGGTATTGTTTCCATTTCCGTGGAGATATCCGAATAAATGGATTAATTTTAACGGGGTTCCTCCTTTATTTCCGTATTCACCAGCTCCTTCAGCAGTCCATCGCAGGCATCTTCCAGCAGATCGAGTACCAGCTCAAAGCCTTCGTCGCCGCCATAATAGGGGTCCGGAACTTCGGTATAATTCCACTCCTGGCTGAAATCGGTCATTTTGTGAATTTTTTCCAGATCCTCCCGGTTCCGGGCAAGGCTCCTTAATGTCTGAAAATTCTCTTCATCCATCCCGATAATCATATCGAATGCATCGAAGTCCGTATCGGGATCAAACTGTCTGGAAATGCTTGTGAGATTGTAGTTCCGCCTTCGGGCATGTTTTTGCATCCGCTGGTCGGCAGGTTCCCCTGCGTGCCAGGCACTTGTTCCTGCTGAATCGATGTAAAACTGATCGCTCAGTCCCCGCTTTTTGACCAGTCCGGTAAAAACAGCCTCAGCACTGGGGGAGCGGCAAATATTGCCTAAACAGACGAATAAAAGTTTCTTCATATTGATAATTTCAAAATTTTTGATAACCGGTTTATGATCATGTTATTGTTGTTGTCAGGGGCAGGACTTCCGGGAAATTTTATGCCGGAGCATGCTATCCGGGGCTGTTCCAGATCTCATAAGATCTCAAAGCCTGTTGCAGCAGCATTTCATACCCGTTTTTCACGGTCGCCCCCCGTGATTCCCCCTCCTTCATAAATTTAGTAACCTCAGGATTATAAACCAGATCGAACAGCAAATGTTTACGCGTAATGTACTGATAGGGGATGGGGGGACAGGTATCAACCTGTGGATAGGTTCCCAATGGGGTGGCATTGATGATCAGCAGCCTGTCAGCCATCACCTGCTCTGTGATCGCCTCGTAGCGGATCTCACCGTCTTTTAACTCTTCGATGGATGCCGAGATAAATTCAATGCCCCGCTTTTTCAGGACATATTTGATGGCTTTGGACGCTCCCCCTGTTCCCAGTATGAGCGCTTTTTTATGGAAAGGTTTCAGCAGCGGGCTCAAACTGGTTTCAAATCCATGGGTATCGGTATTAAAGCCTTTCAGCCGGATGCGCTTGCCTGAACGCTCAATTTTTACTGTATTGACCGCTCCCACTTCCCGGGCGGCGGGATCCAGTTCCCCGAGGTAGGGGATTACCTGTTCCTTGTAAGGAATCGTTACGTTTAGTCCGGTAAGTTCCGGGTTATTCTCCACCACTTCCGGAAAACGGTCAATTTTTTCAATCTCAAAATTTTCGTAGGAGGCACTGATCCCTTCCTTTTCAAATTTTTCGGTAAAAAAACGTTTTGAAAAGGAGTGGGCAAGGGGATAGCCGATAAGTCCGTATTGCTTCATTTTCTTTGTTTTGTTAAGCCTTCAATTAAAAATATCAATAAAAATCCCACCAGGGCCAGGGCAATCGCTCCGGGCAGCATGGCCTCACTTCCTGTAAGCTGTTCATAAGTACCCGGCAGGATGTTTTTTTCCACCAGGGGTTTTACCTCGCCATGGCGGTCGATGAATGTTTCAATTTCCTCTTTCCAGGGCCATACTTTGTTCAGGGAACCGGCCATGAATCCCGCTAAAACGGCAATGGTGAGGTTGTGAAATTTTTTCAGGAACCAGGACAGGACATTCGAGAAAAGGATGATTCCGATCGCCGCCCCGGCAAGGAAGATGAGCAAAACAGCCACATCCAGGGTCCCGACGGCTTCAAGGATGAACTGGTACATGCCCAGCAAAACCAGGATAAAGCTTCCGGATATTCCCGGTAAGATCATGGCGCAGATGGCAATGGACCCTGAAACGAAGATAAACCACCAGGTGGCATTGGCTTCCGCCGGGGAGATGCGTGTGATAAAATAGGCGGTGATCATTCCCGCGATCAGGGCAATAACAGTCGCTGCATTCCATTGCCTGATGGAACGTGCAATGTAAATGGCCGAAGCAATGATCAGTCCGAAGAAAAAGGCCCAGACCAGAATGGGGTAGTGGTGAAGCAGGTATTTCAGGCCCCGGGCCAGGGAGAATATGCTAATGGCAATGCCCAGGAGAACACTTGTCAGGAAAGGGCCGTTCACCGATTTCCAGAAGGCGCCGAATTTTCCGGAGAAAAGCAGCTTCAGGGCTTCTGTATTGATCGATTTGATGGAGTTGATCAGCTCTTCGTAGATATTGGTGATAAAAGCAATGGTGCCTCCCGAAACGCCCGGGACAACATCCGCAGCTCCCATGCCCATGCCCTTAAGGACCAACAGCAGGAAATCTTTAAATTTTCGCTTCATTCGTTTTTATTTTTTGCATGCAGGTTGGCCGTTATTCACGGCT
>JAGYMR010000105.1 GCA_018400515.1 Tangfeifania sp. | reverse complement strand
GTAAAGCCTGCTGGTCCCGACTGTAATTTAAACTGTACGTATTGTTTCTACCTGGAAAAATCGGAGCTTTTCCCGGAAAAAAAGAAGCACCGCATGAGTCCGGAGGTGCAGGAAGAGCTTATTCGTCAGGTGATGCAGCAGTCGGGAGATTCAGTTTCCATTGCCTGGCAGGGTGGGGAACCTACCCTGATGGGGCTGGATTTTTATAAGCGGGCTGTGGAGCTGGAGATGAAGTACGGGCACGGGCAGTCGGTGGGCAACGGACTCCAGACCAACGGGACCCTTCTGAATGAGGAGTGGGCGGCCTTTCTGAAAAAATACGACTGGCTGGTGGGGCTGTCACTGGATGGTCCTGCACATATCCATAACCGGTACCGGAAGGACAATGCCGGAAAGGATACCCACAAAAAGGTGGAGGAAAACGGGCGGATGCTGCTGGAGAACGGTGTAGCCACCAATGTGCTGGCGACCCTGACCGATTATTCGGTGCAGTTTCCCGACGAGACCTACAATTATTTCAAGTCACTCGGCTTTACCTGGATGCAGTTTATTCCCATTGTGGAGCCCGATCCCCGTGATCCCTCCAAAGCCGCCGCTTTTTCCGTTTCTGCCGAAGATTACGGCCGCTACCTGATCAGGATCTTTGATCTCTGGCTGGCCGATTTTAAGAATGGTCAGCCGACCACCCAGGTGCGGCATTTCGACTCGGTGTTTTATTCCTACGTGGGACTGGCAGCGCCGGAGTGCACCATGATGAAGGAGTGCGGGGTGTACGTGGCGGTGGAGCATAACGGCAATGTGTACAGCTGTGACTTTTTTGTGGAACCCAAATGGAAACTGGGCAACCTGATGAACGGACGCCTGGTGGATATGCTGAATTCCAAAAAACAGCATGCGTTTGGTGCCGCCAAGGCAGCATTGCCCGGGGAGTGCCGGCGGTGCCCCTGGCTGACGAAATGTTACGGGGGATGTACCAAGGACCGCATCAAAGATCCGCGCGACAAGCGGAAACCCCGCTTTTGCAAATCGTATAAGATGTTTTTTGCTCATGCCGATAAAACCATGAAACTGCTGGCGGAAGACTGGAAAAAGCAGCAGCACGCGATGCAGGAGCGGGAACAAACCGGCGGCACCTACAATGCTTTTATGGATTTTATGAAATAATCCCTCCGGCATCCGCCCGTCTTCAGAATGTTTTCCGGTAACGCCAGATGGCCAGGCTCAGGAAGGTGATGCCCAGAATAACAAGGGCAAAAAACTCCTCCAGCAGATCGAAGAAGCCCGATCCTTTTAAAATGATATTCCGCAATATCTTCATGAAGTAGTAGACGGGATTAAGCCTGTCCGCCAACTGAGCCCAGGGGGGCATGCTCTCCACAGGCGTAAATATCCCTCCCATAAGAATAAAGATCATCATGAAAAAGAAACTGACAAACATCACCTGCTGCTGGGTGTTGGCCACCGTGGAAATAAACAGTCCCAGTCCCAGCACGCTGATCAGGTAGACCCCTGCAAAGCCAAACAATACCCAGATACTGCCGACCACCGGGAGGTCGAAAAAAATCCGGGCGATCAGCAAACCGATTCCCAGATCCACCAAAGCAAGAATCCAGAAGGGCAGGAGTTTCCCGATAATGAATTGATATTTTCTAACCGGTGTGACGTTGAGTTGTTCAATGGTACCGGATTCCTTTTCCCGGACCAGGTTCATGCCCGACATGAACATCCCTATGATGGTCACTAAAACAGCAAGGATGCCTGGTGCCATGTACCATTTGTATTCCAGGCGGTCGTTGTACCAGTACCTTTCATCTACCTGGACTTGTGCAGGGGGTTCGAATGCCGGCATTCCCTTCCATTCGGCAATGATGTTTTTATTAAAATCCGTGATGATGCTCCGGGCATAGGCATAAATCAACTGGGCCGTATTGCCGTCAATGGCATTGATCTGTAGTTGAAGTCCGGCCTGGTTTTCCCGCACCAGATTCCGCTCAAAGTTGACGGGAAAAACAAGAACGGCATCGGCCGCATCTTTTAACAGCAGAGCCTCGCCTGTCTCTTCATCCGGAACCGAATGCGTGACATTGAAAAAAGGGATGCCGTCAAACAGGGTCACCAGCTGACGCGAAGTGCCCGACAAATCTTTATCCACCACGACCATGTCAATTTTTTTCAGGTCGAAGGTGGCCGCATAAACCAGAATGAGCATTTGAACCAGGGGAATCCCAATGATCATGGGCAGAAGGGTCCGGTTCCGGAGGATCTGCCGGAACTCTTTTTGAAGGATGTAACGAATAGTGTTCATTATTCCAGCCTGATTTTAAAATTTTTTACACTTACTGCCACAAACAGCAGGGTCATTCCCGCCAATATGAGGGTTTCTCTCCAGATGAAAGCCATTCCGATGCCTTTCAGCATAATGCCCCGGATAATGGAGATGAACCACCGGGCGGGCATAAGATGGCTCAGCCATTGCAGGACCTGGGGCATGTTTTCGATGGGAAAGATGAATCCCGATAAAATGATGGTGGGGAGCATCAGTGCGATCATGGAGATGAACATGGCTACGAGCTGGTTTTTGGCCAGGGTGGAGATCAGTATTCCCAGGCAGAGCGCCATAAGAATGAACAAGATGGTTTCAAACATTAGCAGGATAAAGCTGCCGGTGATGGGAACTCCGAAGACAAAACGCCCGATAAGTACGATCAAAAAGGCATTGGCAATGGATAAGAGAAAGTAGGGGAGTACTTTCCCGGCAATGATCTGGGAGGGGCGCAGGGGGGACACCAACAATACCTCCATGGTGCCGAACTCCTTTTCCCGGGTAATCGAAATGGAGGTCATCATGGCGGAGATAAGCATCAGAATCAGGGCCATGGTGCCGGGAACAAACATGTAGGCGCTTTTCAACTCTTCGTTGAAAAACATGCGGACTTCCGGCTGAATCTCCAGCGGCATTTTTTGCCCGGGGTACATCTCCCGGATATAGTCATTGACAATTCCTTTTGTATAGGACGTGACGAGCCGGGCTATGTTGGGATCGGTGGCATCTGCAATCAACTGCAGTTCGGCCGTTCCTTCTTTGTGCAGTTGCTCGCCGAAACGCTCGCCAAACACCACCACCTCTTTAACCACTCCTTCTT
This sequence comes from Tangfeifania sp., assembly GCA_018400515.1. The sequence continues at coordinate 5,908 of JAGYMR010000105.1, read as the reverse complement.
GAAAAATCGCTTCAACTCCTTCGGTGCTCTTCAACTGCCGGTTGAGAATGAAATATCCGGAGGAGATCAGTTTGGCAGTAATTTTTTGGGTGGTTTCATCCTGTGAGCGGTCACAAATGGCTATGTGCACATCGCGGATCTCATTCTTGATAACGGTTCCGAAGATCAGCAGCTGGGCAACGGGAATCCCGAACAGGATCAGCATGGTCCGCGGGTCACGGAAAATGTGAAAAAATTCTTTTTTTATGAAAGCGAGCAGTTGGTTCATCCGTTTCAGATTTATGTTTTCCGGGCGATTTGAAGAAAAACTTCATCCATATTTTTCGCGTTGTAAATTTCCTTGAGCCGGGCAGGGGTGTCGAGGGCTTCGATCTTCCCTGCTTCCATGATCGATACCCGGTCGCAATACTCGGCCTCGTCCATGTAATGGGTGGTGACAAAAACCGTGATTCCGTTGTGGGCTGTTTCGTAGATCAAATCCCAGAATTTGCGCCGGGTTACCGGATCCACCCCGCCTGTGGGTTCGTCCAGGAAAACGATTTCCGGATCGTGAAAGACCGCCACTGAAAATGCCAGCTTTTGTTTCCATCCCAGCGGAAGGCCTGAAATCAGTTTATTCCTTGCCCCGGCCAGGTCCAGTTTCTGGAGGAGCTCTTCCTGCTTGCGTTCCCGGACTTTGGGGGAAAGGCCATAGATGCCGGCATAAAACCGGATGTTTTCTGCAATGGTCAGATCCTCATAAAGGGAAAATTTCTGGCTCATGTACCCGATGTTTTTTTTGATCTTTTCCGTTTCATGATAAACATTAAACCCGGCGACCTCCAGTTCGCCGGATGTGGGGTGGGAGAGGCCGCACAGGATGCGGATGGCAGTTGTCTTACCTGCCCCGTTGGCTCCCAGGAAACCAAAGATCTCCCCCGCTTTTACGTCAAAGGTCAGATGGTCGTTGGCCGTGAAAGTGCCAAATTTTTTTACCAGGTTTTTTACGGTGATAATATGCTTCATTCCATGCTTTTCTTTACGCATTTTTTCTTAGGCGAATCCATTAATTGGGGCTATTCCCTTAAACCCGTCTTTAGAAGTCCGCTCCAAACCACTTTTTTCCGTTTCTTGGTTTTGAATATTTTAAAAATCCGTTTCCATATTTTTGATCGTACCTTTTTGACTTCCGCTTACTTTTCCTGCATCAGCCCCATAAAAACGTCCTCAATTCCCGGATCCATCGCTTCGGCCACGATGTTTTTATGATTCTTTTTTTTCAGGTATTCTTTCAGATCTTTGGGCTTTACGCGATCGCCGGTGCCTGTAAAATGCACAAAACGGCCAAAAGCAACCACGGTTTCTGCCTTTTCAAAAGCCCTCAGATCGTTGATCAACCGGTATACCTCGTCAGAACCCACCCGGATGATCTTTCGGTGGAATTTGGCCGTGATTTTTTCCGGGGCATCGATGTCCAGGATGGTTCCGTTTTGCATGAGGGCAACCCGGTCGCACAAATTGGCTTCATCCATGTAAGGAGTGGAAACCAGGATGGTGATCCCTCTGGCCTGCAGTTTTTTCAGCATCTCCCAGAACTCTTTCCGCGAAACGGCATCCACCCCCGTTGTTGGCTCGTCGAGTACCAAAATTTGGGGTTTGTGAATGAGGGCGCAGGAAAGGGCCAGTTTTTGTTTCATTCCTCCGGAAAGGTTCCCGGCGCGCCTTTTTTTGAAGGGCTCGATCTGGTAGTATATGTCCCGGATCAGATCGTAATTTTCCTCGACCGAGGTGCCAAATACGGAAGCGAAAAACCGGAGGTTCTCCTCCACACTCAGGTCCTGGTAAAGGGAAAACCTCCCGGGCATGTATCCCACCAAACGGCGGATTTTTTTGAAATCTTTCCGGACATCGTGTCCCGCCAGGGTGGCTTCGCCGGAATCGGGCAGGAGCAGGGTCATGAGGATCCGCATCAGCGAGGTTTTTCCGGCGCCATCCGGACCGATGAGCCCAAACAACTCCTGCTCATGAACGTGGAGCGAGATGTCCCGGACCGCGGGTGTCCCGTTATAGGATTTTTTGATGTTTTGCACACGGATCATCGCCTATTCCCATTTGAATTCCCCGGGCATTCCAATCTTCAGGGTCCCGTCGTTCCTGACTTTCACTTTTACAGCATATACCAGGTTCACCCTTTCCTCTTTCGTCTGAATGATTTTTGGTGTGAACTCGGCTTCCGAAGCAATCCAGGTGATCTTTCCGGGAAAGGATTGGTTTTCGGTGGCTGATTGATCGGCAAAAACCTGGACCTGTTGGCCGATCTTTATGTTTGGCAACTGGGCACCGCTGACATATACCTTTAAGGTGACCGTTTCCAGTCCGGCAATTTTAAAAAGCGGCTTTCCGGGAGTGACCAGCTCTCCCTGTTCCGCATACGTTTCCAGGACGGTTCCGCCGGCCGGGGTGCGCACCTGGCAGCGCCGGAGCATGTCGCGTGCAGCCTTTCGCTGGGTTTCCAGCACATGGACCTCCCTTTCAACGGAGGTAAATTGTGTTTTTGTACTGGCCATCTGTTTCTCTATGACGCTGATCCGTCCGGTGACATCGTCCAGCTCTTTTTGGGTGGCCGCATTGTCATCCAGCATTTTTTCAATCCGCCGTTTATTGGTCAGAAGGTTCTCTTTTTCCTGCTCTAACACCGCGATTTGGGCCTGTATGGTTCTTTTTTTTGAGTGAACGGCGGCCATTTGTGCGTCGAGCTGCTCCAGCTTTAAATGCGGCTGAACGGTGTCGATGATGGCTGCCAGAAAACCGGAATCCATTTTTTGCCCGCGCTCCACGTTGTAACGGACGATCTTTCCCTGGGATTCGGAAGATACAATCACCGCATCGGCCTCAAAATTACCGAACGCATCGGACTTTTCTCCGTTGTTGTGGCATCCGAAAAACAGCAGGGGCCATACAAAAAGTAAAATTTTGGTTTTCATTTGTTGTATTTTTGTGTTTTAACTTTTCATTCGTTTTTAATTCAAATTTTGTCAGGTCGGGATTGCAAATCCGGCTCAGCGGTTTTTGGGGATTTGTGTTTTTTTACTCGTTTCATCTTTTATCCATGGTGGCATTGCCCCCTGCCGGTAGCTGTTTTCCGCGGATGATCCGGTACATTTCCCGGGCCTGGTTCAACTCGATCTTATGAAGCTCATGGTTCAGTTTTGCCACGGTTTCTGCTTGCAACTCCCGGATGTATTCGGAAGAGGTGATGGTCCCGTTTTGCAGTTTCGAGGCAGCGGCTTTACAAATTTCCGTCTTTAATTCAATTATTTTCAGATCGGTTTGCAACTGTTTTTTTAATTTTTTGATCGCTTCGTCCTGCCGGGCAAGCAGCATTTCGATCCGCTGATTGAATGTTTTCTCTTGTTGATTAATGGTTTGTTTCTGTAGTTGGAGGATCTGCTTTTCGCGAGCGGTGCTCTTCCAGTCGAATATTTTCCAGGAGAGCCCCACGCCCACGAGGTAAAAATCGTCGAAATCGTCATTCAACATGTTCATGCCGGGTTTGCCGATTCCGGCCTGACCGAAACCGAAAACGCCGGGATTTCTTTTTTTGTCAAGCAGGGTCATCTGTTTCTCCAGCCGGTTTTGCTGGTTGGAGAACAGTTTCCGTTCGGGGCGGAGGTCTGTTTTTCTGCCGGTGCTCAACGAGGCTTCCCGGAAGGTGAGGAGCGGATCTCCCAGGATTTTTTTTCCGGTTAATATGGAAAGAATCCGGAGGGAGGCGGATTTGCCGGCTTCGAGCTGTGCCTCTTTCTGTTCCAAGTGAAGGATTTCGGCCTTCAGCGCCAAACCCGCTGATTTTTCCAGAACCTGGTTCTGGATGGCTGACTGGATCCCCTGGAGTTTTTCCTGTAAAACTTTTTTCTGGGCGGCAAGCACCTCCTGCTGCTTTCCGGCCGAAAGGGCTGAAAAAAATGCAGAGGCCACCTGCTCATTGAGTTGGTACATTTCGACTTCCAACTGGCTGAGGTTGCTTTGTAAGAGCGCATCCTCCAGATCCCTGCCAGCTGAAGAGACCCCGCCATCCCAGAGCGTCTGGTTGATCTCTGCATAGCTTTTATACTGGAATTTGGGAACTTCCGCGATGGAAACACCCGGCACATTCTGGTTAATTCCTGGAACATCCGACTGATAAGTGGCCTGTCCGCTGAGGTTTACCCGCGGAAAGTTGCCTGTCCGGATGTTCTCCCTTTTTAAACCGGTGATCTCTTTCTGAATTTCCAGATTCTTCCGTGCGGGATAATTTTCCCTGGCAAGCCGGTAACACTCCCCGAGGGTGATTTCATTTTGTGCGAGGACCACCTGAAAGGGGAAGAGTAAGAAAAGAAACAGTGGTTTCATGTGCATGTTATTTTGTTTAAATGTCTGATAAATCAATATTAAAAAAATATGCCTGGAGGGTTTTTACCACTTTCACCCCACGAACTTTTTTCCTTTGGCTAAAAAAAGTTAGCAAAAAAATTCCCGCCGGCCATTCATTCATCTCCGGTTTCCTTTTTTTCGGGAAGGATGGCATGGAGGAGGAAGGTTTTTACCGTTGCTTTCCTTTTCTCCAGAAAGTCGCTGTAGCTTCCGGCACCGTTTTTAAAGAGCATGATCTTTAGTAAAGGTTTGGCTGCAAAAGGGAAAATGCTTAAGCCCAGTATATTGACAACCAGGTCGCGGGGATCCATCCGCCGTATCTTTCCCTCCTCCATGGCTTTTTCAAGCATTGGCATGAGTTCTTTTACCTCAATGCCCTGCGTCTTTATCTGTTCGGCTAAAAATTCAGGATCGCGGTTGATCTCCCTTAAAATGAAGGTGGGTAAAAAGGGATGTTCCAGCAGAATATCAATGTAATGTTCCGTGAAACGCCCAAGTTTTTCCTCGATGGGTTTTCCCGAACCGATGAGCATCCGGATGTTGGGAAAGATTTTCTGAAATACTTTTTCGAAAATGGCCTCAAACAGGTTTTGCTTATTGCGGAAATAGTAATGCAAAAGTGCTTTGTTGATGCCCGCTTCATCGGCAATTTCCTGCATGCGGGCACCATCCATTCCCTTTCGAATAAATACCCTTTGCGCCGCTGCCAGAATCTTTTCTTCCGTGGTGTCCCTGCTTTTCATTTAATCAAATGGTTTAACTTTTTGTTTTAACTAATTGGTCAAAAATAGACCAAAATTTTCAGACAGCAAAATTTTTGGTCGACGGGTGTAAAAAGATGTCTGTTTCCAGGGTTTAATGGTGCCGGAAATGATACCTGATGAAACTAAAAAAGGCACAGGGTTTTTACCTGTGCCTTAAGCAATACAAATAAAGCTGTCAGGGAAGCGAAGTGTGATCCGGAATTTTTCAGACCAAAGCGGATTTACTCTATTTGCCTGAAAAGGACTCTTTTCGTGCCGCAAAGGTCTGCAATGCCGGACCATCATTTTTCTCAACAGCCGCTAACCGGATGTTTTTCCCGGTTTATACGTTATAGGTGGACGAAGCGGTATCGCCTCCGTGCCCGGTCCAGTTGGTATGGAAGAACTCCCCCCGGGGTTTATCGACCCGTTCGTAGGTATGCGCTCCGAAATAGTCGCGCTGCGCCTGCAGCAGGTTGGCGGGCAGCCGTTCGCTGCGGAATCCGTCGAAATAGGTCAGGGCAGCTGTAAGCGCGGGCACCGGCATTCCCTGGGAGAGGGCAGTGGCACACACCCTGCGCCATCCAGCCTGGGCGTTTTCCACTTTCTCTTTAAAGAAGGGATCGAGGAGCAGGTTGGGAAGTTCCGGATTTTTGTCAAAAGCTTTTTTAATGTCTCCGAGGAATGCCGAACGGATGATACATCCGCCGCGCCACATGAGGGCAATTCCGCCGTAATTCAGGTTCCAGCCGTACTCTTTTGCGGCCTCCATC
>JAGYMR010000104.1 GCA_018400515.1 Tangfeifania sp. | reverse complement strand
CTCTTCCTGCTTTTGTTCCCAGGCATTCTCCAGCTCCTGCACTTTCTCAGGAAGCTGTTCTGCCAGGTTATTGATTTCTGTGGGATCGTCTTTCAGATTGTATAATTCCCAGTCTTCACCATTGGCCTTCACAATTTTATATTTGCCCATCCGGAACATCCGGAACCGGTCGGTCCAGCCCGACATGAAAAATTCCGGTTCTTCTCTTTCTCCGCCTGTCAGGACAGGCATGAGTGAACTTCCGTGAAGGGGTTGTGGTGTGATTTCTCCTGCTTTTTCAGGGTATTTCACTCCGGCAGCTTCCAGCAGGGTAGGGGCCAGATCTACGATGTGCCCCTGTTGACGGGCGATCGTTCCGGGTTTCACCGTTTGGGGCCAGCGTACGATGAAATGGGTTTGGGTGCCGCCTTCATGACCGTATTGCTTGAAGTAGCGGAATGGGGTGTTGCCGGCATTGGCCCAGGCAGCACAAAGGGTACGGAATCCTTCTGCTACTCCCGGGGGGAATTCAAAATCGCGGTTGCTGTCATAAGGACACGAGCCGTTGTCTGACATGTAAATAACAATGGTATTGTCGGCAATTCCCTTTTTGTCGAGGTACTCCAGCAGTCTGCCAATGTTTTGGTCCATGCGGTCGACCATGGCAGCATATACAGCCATCTCCAGGTCCAGCTCATCTTTTTCTGTTTCATCGAGTTCTTCCCACGGCCGATAGAGCGGAATTTTTGCCCGGCGCTTTTCATCCCCTTTCGGATGCCCCCTGAACCGGTTGATGTTGGAACTGGGAGGACTCAACGCTGCATCCTCCGGGATCAGCCCCATCTTTTTCAGCAGTTCCATGCGTTCTTCGCGGATTTTATCCCATCCTTTTTTGTAGGTCCCCCGGTATTTGGCAATGTCCTCAGGCCGGGCCTGCAACGGGTAATGCGCTGCTCCGTAACCCATAAACAGAAAAAATGGCTGATCCTTATTTACCGGCTCTTCCAGCCAGCGCAAGGCATTATCGGTAAGGGCATCGGTTTTGAAAAACGGCTTTTTCTTATAGAAAATTCCATCAATGCCAGACAATGTATCACCATTCAAAACAAACGGATTGGCAAATTCTCCGGAAGGGGGTACAAAAAATTCATTCATGGCCCGGAAAGTAAGCGACTGGTCGGAAACATTTTTTGCCCTGACATGCTCCGGTGCCCAGGACATCCAGTGTTCCTTCCCCGAGTGAATGACGTAATACCCCGAGTTGCGGAGTATCTGCAAAAAGTTAACGGCGTTTTTGCCGCCTTCATATAACCCGGTAAACAGGGTCGAACGTGATGGTTCGCATTTGGCCATGTTGTAAAAGTTGGCAAACCGGATGCCTTCGTCTGCCAGCCGGTCGATGTTGGGCGTTTTAATCTCTGAGCCAAAGGCTCCAACATCGGAATAGCCCATGTCATCACTCAATATGAACAGGATGTTGGGTTTTTGGGTATCTGCCTCCTCACCATTTGGGGTGGGTTCCTTACAGGCTGTCAAAAACACAGGTATGATAAGGATAATCCAATATGATAAGGTTCGTCTCATGTCATCGTTTTTTGATATGACTAATGTACAAATCTTTCGGTGATAAACCTCCGGAAATTGATCTGTTTTTGTGATTTTTTAAAAACAGACCGTCCGTCCGGATTTAGTTCCAAAAATCAGATTCCACATGACAGCCGGTTTTTATTAAAAAGAATTTTAAGCATGCAGTATGCAAAATCTCTTTTTCTCCGCAATCCTTTCTTTGAGTTCAAAGGGATAAACCGGCTGAAATATTTAAAATGTTTTTTCAAGCCAGTGAAACATCTCCTCGCGCATTTCCGGAGAGAAGCGGTTGATATCGACCGGATCGTATAACTGTATGTTTTCCCTGGCATCGAACCATTCATAGACTTCACCAACCTGTTCTACACATTCAACGATGTCCTGGTAGTGGGCATCTTTATTGAATTGCGGGGCGATGATCAGGAGGGGCCGCGGTGCGATGCAGGCCAGTATCTCATTAAAGTCATACGGAATGCGGGATTCATTCCCGACAAAAAATCCCAGCCGGGGCAATAATCCATGCAGGTGAGAATAAGTCTTGATTCCTTCCGTACCGCGATCCAGGGTATTGGATCTCATCGGGGTAAATCCCGCTACTGAAACCACTCCGGCAACCCGTTCATCGGTTGCAGCTGTATACAATCCCACCGTTGCCCCCAACGAATAGCCGGCCAGGAGTATTCGTTCCTTGTCAATAAAATCCATATTTTCCAGGGCATCCACTGCTCCTTTGGCATCGGCCACCATTTTTCCCAGTTTCGACCAGCGGGGATACCTCTGGTAGAAGCGGGTGCCTTCCTCTATGCGGTTGCCGAATCCCAGCATATCGTAGACGAATACGGCAAATCCTTTCTCCACCAGACCGTGAAGGATTGTCTCTACCCGGTGATACGAATTGAATCCTTTGGAATAGTCGTATTCGTGCAGGTAGACGACTACCGGTAACTGGTTGTTTTTTATCTGGCCGTTCTCATTTTTGGGATAATAAAGGTAGCCAAACAACTGGTCTCCGAAGCCATTATAAGGATTAACGGGCATCACGCCCATTTTGGCTGTAGCCCGCGGGCGTATCAGGAAAGTTCCAAAGCTTACTTCTCCTCTGCCGGCATTTTTTAAACTGCCCGGCCCGGGATTGGTCACTCCCGGAGGTTCATCTCCCATGCCCCGGGTTATTTTTTTCTGTATTGCTTCTTTTTTCCCCTGCCATGCTTCTGTTGATGTGATTTTTTCTCCCGAAAGGGTTGTGAACAGATCTTCCGGCCTTTTTTCAGAAAAACTGTTGACGTTGATGTTTTCACCGCTGAGATTTTTCCACTCCTCGAATGAATAGTTGCAATACAACCGGGTTTCCGGCTTGTAATTGCTGCGGTCAAAAACATAGTCAAAGAAGTCGATGTAATCTTCCATATCCCGGGCACAGACGCTATGTTCGCCGTAACGTGTGCGCAATGCCAGGTTTTCTTCCGTATGCAGGAATTTGTACACTTCCCGGGTGGTTTGATAAGCTTGTTCTATTCCCCACAGGTTGCTGGCCCCTTCCGTCAGGGCAGTGCTGAGCATCAGTCCGCGTGGAGCGATCAGGGCCATGAACGAATGCTGATCAACCGGAAGTTTATGTTCCCGGCCGATAAAAAATCGTAATCGCGGATGCAACCACGAGGGCCGTGCGCTGGCGAGTAAAGCAATGTCTTCAACATCGTAGTTGTGTGAGGTATATCTCCAGGGGACTTCGGCACCGCTTCCCCCGCTGCTGGGAATGCAAGCTGTGATACGTTCGTCAAAGGCAGCGGCCATCAGGGATGTTTTACCGTTTCGGGAATGACCGGTCAGGGCTATTTTTTTCTGATCCACCTCCGGCAGGGTATAAAGATAATCGATGGCCCTTGAGGCCCCCCATGCTCTTCGCATCAGCCGTGTGAAATCGTACCGGCCGGACCAGATTTCGGCATATTTCTCTGTATCGTCTCTTGCATCGGCACCTGCATAGATGCAACCGATATAACCGCGCCGGACTGCCACCTGGGCCCACTCGCGATGATTCCACTGTGTAAGGAATACAGGAAAGGGACCGTTTCCCGGGGGAATCATGATCTCCAGGTTCAGTTTGGCCTGGTGTCCTGGTCCAAAAGAGAGCTCAACCCTTTGCAATAGCACTTCCCCGTCTTTTTTCTCATCGAGGATCTCTGCTGTCAGATTATCGGGTGGCGGCGGGAAAGTTCCCGTTATGTAATGCTGCAGCTGTTGCTTCATCCATTCCCGTTTTTCCTGCCACTGGATCATCGTTTTTACCGGAATGTTCCGACCTCCTTCATCAAGGATGAGCGGGTCCGGAAGGAAGGGGAGAGAAGGCATCTGCCCAAAATCGGGCGGCAGCTCGCCGGTCCGTTCCAGCCAGTCGGAAAAGGTGCGGTCGGTAAAAGAAACCCGGCCCCGGTCATCGAAAGGCTTGTCCTCATTCAGTTGATCGGGAGGCAATACTTTTAAAATAAGGTTCAGATTGGCTTTTCGACTGGCAGAATCTTTTTCTGCTGAATATACACGCATGGCTGTTGTTTTCCCGAAAAGAATTAACAGCAATCCCATAAAAAAACCAAGACGAATGATGATTTTTCTGACGGAGAAGTTCCCTGTTTTTTGTCCCATTTTTAGTATAATATTTATTTGTAGCCAATAATTGACAGAAACAAATATAAAACCTATTCTTTATTTTCAATGTGATGCGCTATCCAGTCGCCCACCTGTGATGTTTTCCATGGCTGTCCTGTAGCAATGTCCTCTGTAACATATCCTTCAGCTATGGATGCAGTCACTGCATCACGGATGGCTTTTGCTTCCTGTGGAAGGTTAAACGCATAGTCAAACATCATGGCGGCAGAAAGGATGGTGGCTATGGGATTGGCAATGTCTTTTCCTGCAGCCTGCGGATATGAGCCGTGGATGGGTTCAAACACCGAAGTAAAAATGCCAATGGAAGCTGAGGGAAGCAATCCGAGTGAGCCTGTGATTACGCTGGCTTCGTCGGTAAGAATGTCCCCGAACATATTTTCGGTAACCATCACATCGAAGTTTTTGGGCCACTGGATGATTTGCATAGCGGCATTGTCTACAAACATGTATTCGGTTTCGATGTCGGGGTATAACGGAGCCATTTCCCGGGCTATTTCACGCCACAGCCGGGAGCTTTCCAGTACGTTGGCCTTGTCGACCACGGTGAGTTTTTTTCGCCGTTTACCGGCAAATTCGTAGCCCAGTTTCAGGATGCGTTCAATTTCTTCGCGGGTGTAAGTGTTTGTATCGTAGGCCGTATTCCCGTTGTTTTTTCTTCCTTTTTCGCCAAAATAGATGCCGCCGGTCAGTTCACGGATACAAACAAAGTTCGCTCCTTCCACCAATTCACGTCGGAGGGGGGATTTATGCAACAGCGATTCAAAGGTTTCCACCGGACGGATGTTGGCATAAAGTCCCAGTTTTTTTCGCATGGACAGCAGGCCTTGTTCCGGGCGGACCGGTGCTTTGGGATCGTTATCGAAGCGCGGGTCTCCAATGGCACCAAACAGCACCGCATCGGAGTTCATACACAATTCATGGGTTTCTTTCGGATACGGATCTCCAACCTGGTCGATGGCTGTCGCTCCGGTTAAGCCGTATTTGTATTCCAGTTCGTGGTGAAATTTACTGGCCACCGTTTTTACCGTTTTCATGGCCTGTTCTATGATTTCCGGTCCGATGCCGTCACCGGGGAGTATGGCAAGTTTTATCTTCATTTCTTTCTTTTTTTTAATAAATTTTTCGGTTTTGCCCCTTTGATGAGAACAAAAATAGCCAAATTAAGTGATAAATCCTTGTTGCAAACAGCATACCCATTAGATATTGTTCATCATTTTTTCAAGGAATTCCGGTTTGATATCGTTTTCGATAATGTTTAACATTCTGATGGTTGCTTTGATAGCAGCAGAATTCTGATCGGGATCAAGCCCTTTGGTTTTGAATTCGCGGATGTTTCGCCAGGTGATGACCGTTTCCACGAGGGCATCGGTTTTTCCTCCCGGAGGGATGGTAACCACATAATCCACCAGCTTGGGAAAGGGCTTATCCAATCGTTTATAGATTTTTCGCAGGGCTTTCACAAAGGCATCGTACTGCCCGTCACCGTCGCTGATCTCTTCGTAAATTTTATTCTTTATCTCCAGGCTCACGTTGGCCACCGGTCGCAGCCCCATGGTGTGGTTCACCGAATAGTTCACTACCCGGATGTTCTGTTCCATGATGTCATTTTCAAGCACATCGGCAACAATGTATGGCAGTTCGTCGGACGTGACGGTTTCTTTTTTGTCTCCCAGCTCGATAATCCGCCGGGTCACTTTTTTCAACGATTTGGCATCAAGCTCGATGCCAAGATCTTTGAGGTTTTTTTTGATGTTGGCCTTCCCTGAAGTTTTGCCTAGTGCATATTGTCTGGTTCTTCCAAAACGTTCGGGCAACAGATCATTGAAATAAAGGTTGTTCTTGTTATCGCCGTCGGCATGTATGCCACTGCACTGGGTGAAAACAAACTCTCCGATAAGGGGTTTGTTGGTAGGAATACGTATTCCGGAAAATGTTTCCACCAGTCTGGACACTTTGTTCAGTTGGCTTTCGTTTACATTGGTTTGCATTTTCAGGTGATCTTTGATGGTAGCAATCACACTCGACAAAGGTGCATTCCCTGCTCTTTCCCCGAGGCCGTTTACGGTGGTATGAATGCAGCGCATGCCGGCTTTTATGGCATGAAATACATTGGCAATGGCCAGGTCGTAATCGTTGTGCGCATGAAAATCAAAATCTACGTCGGGATAAGTCTCGATCATTTCCCGGCAGAAATCATAGGTTTCATCGGGATCAAGTATCCCCAGCGTATCGGGCAGCATAATCCGCGACACCTTTTCCCTGCTTAGGTTTTTGATCATAAAGTGGACGTAATCTTTGGAGCTACGCATGCCGTTTGACCAGTCTTCCAGGTAAATGTTGACGGTGATGCCTTTTTCTTCGGCTTGCACAATCACTTTTTTGATGTCGGCCAGATGTTGCTCAGGTGTTTTTCGCAACTGACCGGTAACGTGCTTCAGAGACCCTTTGCACAAAAGGTTTATTACTTTTCCTCCGGCATCGGAAATCCATTGCACCGAAATGTGATCATCCACAAAACCGAGGATTTCCACTTTTTCATGATGACCTTTTTCTTTCGCCCATTCCAATATTCTTTTGGCTCCCTTAAACTCACCTTCCGAGACACGTGCCGATGCGATTTCAATGCGATCGACCCGCACATCTTCCAGCAACACTTTGGCCACACTCAATTTTTCCCTGTCACTGAATGACACTCCGGTGGTTTGTTCTCCGTCTCGCAGAGTCGTATCCAGGATGGTAAGGCGTTTCCCTTTTATTTCAACTGTTTCCCCTGTCATTTTATTCATTTATCGGGCTGCTTCCCATGCAGCAATTTCATCTTTCATGGCGACCAGGTAGTCGATATCGTCAAGGCCGTTTTGCAAGCAATGTTTTTTATACGGATTGATTTCAAAGTGAACCGATTCTCCGGTTTCCAGGTTGGTAAATTTTTGATTGTTCAGATCTGTTTCAAATTTTGCTTGTGGATTGTTTTTGATGCTGTCGAAAATTTTTTCCAGGAATTCAGGAGGAACAACAACCGGAAGCAGGCCATTGTTCAAGGCATTGTTTTTAAAGATATCGGCGAAGAAGCTGGAGACCACCACGCGGAATCCGTAATCGTAGATCGCCCAGGCAGCATGTTCCCGGCTTGAGCCGCTTCCAAAGTTTTTCCCGGCGACCAGTATTTTTCCTGAATAGCGGGGATCGTTCAGCGGGAAGTCCGTTTTAGGACTGCCGTCGCGGTGATACCTCCAGTCACGGAAAAGATTGTCGCCGAAGCCTTTGCGTTCAACTGCTTTTAAATAGCGGGCAGGGATGATCTGGTCGGTATCCACATTTTCTTCCGGCAATGGTACTGCCGGTGAAGTTATTATTGAAAATTTATCGTATGCCATGTTGATTAAATTTTTGATTTAAAAAATTAAAGCAGCTCCCTGGGGTCTGTGACGACTCCTGTGATAGCAGCAGCAGCTGCGGTGAGCGGACTTGCGAGCAGGGTACGGGCACCGGGGCCCTGGCGGCCTTCGAAATTGCGGTTGGTTGTGGAAAGGGCATATTTGCCCTCCGGTACCTTATCTTCATTCATGGCCAGGCAGGCCGAGCAACCCGGTTGTCTGAGCTCAAAACCTGCTTCTTCCAATATCCTGTCCAACCCTTCGGCGTGGATTTGTTTTTCTACCTGTTTCGACCCGGGAACAAGCCATGCAACCACACCGGGTGCTTTTTTGTGTCCCTTCACAAATGTAGCGAAAGCACGGAAATCTTCGATTCTGCCATTGGTACAGCTTCCCAGGAATACATAATCCACTTTTTTCCCCAACATCTTTTCCCCTTCGGAATATCCCATGTATCGCAATGCTTTCAGAAGGGTTTTTTTGTCACTCCCTTCCATATCTCCGGTTGTGGGAATATTCTGGGTAATGCCTACACCCATTCCGGGATTGGTACCGTAGGTTATCATGGGTTCAATATTTTGCGCATCGAAAACGTATTCCTTGTCGAACACGGCGTTTTCATCACTTTTCAGTCTGCGCCATTCCTCCGCTGCCCTGTCCCAGTCTTTGCCTTTGGGTGCATATTTGCGTCCTTTTATATAATTGATCGTGGTTTCATCGGGAGCGATCATACCCCCACGTGCACCACTTTCTATGCTCAGATTACACAGGGTCATCCGTCCCTCCATGGAAAGACCGGTGATGGCTGATCCGGCATATTCTATGAAATGTCCGGTTCCGCCGCTGGTTGTGATCTGTGAGATGATGTAAAGTGCGATGTCTTTGGCTGTGACCCCTTTCTGCAGTTTTCCGTTTACAGTGATCCGCATCTTTTTCGGTTTGGGCTGCATGATGCACTGGCTGGCCAGCACCATTTCCACTTCGGTGGTACCAATGCCAAAGGCAATGGCACCAAAAGCTCCGTGAGTCGAGGTGTGGCTGTCGCCACAAACAATGGTTAACCCCGGCCGGGTGAGACCCAGTTCCGGTCCGATGATATGAACAATCCCGTGTCCATCGGTTTGCAGATCATGGTAAACAATGCCATGCTCCCGGCAGTTATTTTTCAGCATTTCCACCTGGTGACGCGACAATTCATCCATGATAGTAAGGTGCTGGTTAGCGGTGGGAACATTGTGGTCGGGTGTAGCCGTGGTCTGTTTCGGCCTGAAAACTTTCAGATTCCGGTTTTTTAATCCTAAAAAAGCTACGGGACTGGTCACTTCATGGATGAGATGACGATCGATGTACAAAACACCGGGACCCTCTTCTATTTTTTTGATTTCGTGAGCATCCCATATTTTATCAAATAATGTTTTTTCTTTCATCTCATTAAAATTGTTTGTTTTCTAAGGTA
>JAGYMR010000103.1 GCA_018400515.1 Tangfeifania sp. | reverse complement strand
CAGGAACAGCTTCAATGAGGCATTTTTTGATTACGGGAAAGGGATCTACAAAACCCCGAGCCAAAGTGCCCAGGTGGTGCCGCTCTACCTGGGAATGGTCCCGGAAGGATACGCGGATTCCGTGCTGCAATGGATTGTAGCCGACATTCGAAAAAACGAGAACCACCTGACCACCGGGTTCGTGGGGATCCTGCCCCTGCTGGATGAACTTTCCCGGAGGGGCCGGGCGGATGTGGCTTATGACCTCGCCGTCCAGGAGGATTATCCGGGATGGTTCTACATGCTGAAAGACGGGGGAACCACCATCACGGAATACTGGAACCCGGACAGCGGTTCAAAAAATATTGTCAACCTGGGAGGTCCCCCGGAGGCCTGGTTCTATAAATACCTTGCCGGCATCCGCCCGCTGAAGCCGGCTTTCCGGGAATTTTCCCTTACCCCTTACTTCCCTCCCGGTATGGACTGGCTGAAAGCTGCCTATGATTCCCCGGCGGGAAAAATCGTATCATCCTGGAAACGGCAGGGTACCCAAATTCATTATGAGGTGAAAGTGCCGGTCAATACCATGGCCTCCGTAACACTGCCCGTTTCTGACGCCGAAACGGTCTCAGTCAACGGAGAGCCGCTATTATCAGCAGGCAGTGTAAAAATCGTTGCGGAAGACGGCCGGCAGACCCATTTTTCGCTGGAGGCGGGAAATTATGTGGTGGTTTTTAATGGAAAAAAATAAAAAGTTTTTGCATTTTTGCTATCAATAATTTTAAAAAAAACAATATGATTGGTTTATCTGTTAAGCATCCGGTTTTCCGGAACCTCATTTTTTTCCTTGCAATCTTTGGTTTCATCCTCCCCGCCAGTGCCCAGGAGGATCTAACAGCGGAGGAAGTTGCCGGCCTCTTCAAAAAGGGCGAAGGGGTCACCGACATCGACGGCAATTTCTATCCCACTGTGATCATCGGGGATCAGGAGTGGATGGCGGAAAATCTGCGGGTCACCCGGGATGCCGAAGGGAATAAGATTTCCCGTTTCCTGTATAAAGGGAAAGAAAAGAACGCCGCATTGTATGGCGGGCTTTACAGCTGGGGCACCGCCATGAACAAGGAAAGCAGCAGCACCTCCGGACATGTGCAGGGCATCTGTCCCGACGGCTGGCACCTTCCCAGTGACCAGGAGTGGTCGCAGTTGACCGGTTACCTGATCGATAACCATGCGTCAATTAACGAAACCAATGTGGGCGACCTCCTTAAATCGTGCCGGCAGGTCAGTTCACCCCTGGGAGGGAGTTGTAAAACCAGCGAACATCCCCGCTGGGATGCGAATGAGAACCATCACGGGATCATAAAGGAGGGCTTCGGCGCCCTGCCGGGCGGCTACCGCCATCCCCTGGGACTTTTTGCCCATCAGGGCATCCTGGGCTACTGGTGGACTTCGACCAATAAAACGGAACTGGGGGCAATGGGCCGGTATATCAGTTTCAAAGACGGCAGGGTCTATCCCTACCACTCCAATAAAAACGAAACGTTCAGTATCCGCTGTGTAAAAGATTAAAAAAAGGGGGGGTGCATCACACCCCCCCGGACTTATCCACACATTATTTAATATGCTCCTTAGAGTCTGTCTATAAAGTCCCCTGGCTGTGTTACGCTTGCCCTCAAAATGATCATTTACGGATAGTAAACTCACATTTTTCAGGCTTCGCAAACCTTGTCAGCAAACTTTCTAAAACAGACTCCTGATTAGTTTGACGGACACTCCTTAAGCAATTTTAATATCTACCGGAGCTTTTTCCAACGCTTCCTCTTTCTTGGGAAGTTCCAGCTTTAAAATCCCGTCCTCAAAATGAGCGCTGATCGTTTCGGTATCAACGGTTTTGGGAACCCGGAATTTCCGTTCAAAATTGTAAACACCGAATTCACGGTTTTCATACTTGTATTCATTTGTCTCTTTTTCCTTCTCTTCCGGCAACGCAGTCTTTACCGTCAGCACCTGCTCGTGGTAATTGATCTGAACATCGTCCTTTTTAAATCCGGGCAGCAACAGTTCCAGCCTGAAAGCATTGTCGGTCTCAAAAACATTGGTGGCCGGCCGGCATTTGCAGTCTTCCGGATGATTTTCGCCGGTTTCACTCCTTAAAAAGTTGTTGAACAACTCATCGACCAGGTTCTGGTTAACACGGCGGTACGGGTGGTGAAATCTTACTAAATTCATTTTATCTCCTCCTTTTGATTTATTAAACAATTTTTATTTCCAATCTCTGCCTCCCTAAAGGCAATTCCTGTTCCAAATGAAAATCCGGTCATCTTCACTGAAAATCATTCCTCAGTCAGTGCCAATTTGTCAACACCACCCTCAACAACATGAACTGTTGTCATGTTATACTCAAATACACATATATAAAAAAATCTATGTTCTGGAGATTTCCGCAATTTCCGGGAGATTTTGATATCTTTGCTAATGATCCAGCCGGAAAGACCGAAAACGGATTCTGATAGTTAACCATTTAATATTAAAAAAATTATTTTCAGATGAAACGAAGTTATTTCAGCATTTTGATCGTTTCCCTGGTGCTGCTGGCACTCCGGGGAAATGCAGCCATTGAACTCCCCACCATTTTTGACAGCAACATGGTATTGCAGCAACAAACCGATGCTCCCATCTGGGGAAAAGCCACGCCGGAAAAAACAGTGGAGGTCACGACCTCATGGAATAATAAAACCTATTCCACCGTGGCCGGAGCCAGCGGAAAATGGAAACTGACCGTTGAAACCCCGGCTGCAGGTGGTCCTTACTCCATTACCATTTCCGACGGAACTTCTGTAAAACTGGACAACATCCTGATCGGCGAGGTGTGGGTCTGCTCGGGCCAGTCCAACATGCAAATGACCATGAAAGGACTCCCCCACCAACCCATCAAAGGGGGGAACGAAGCCATTGCGACCTCCAAAAATGATCAACTGCGCCTCTTTACGGTTAAACTCGAGAAAAGTCTTGAGAAAAAGGAGGATTTTACCGGCGACTGGAAAGAATGCATCCCGGGAAATGTGGCGGATTTCAGTGCCACCGCCTACTATTTCGGCCGGATGATCCAGGAGGCCCTCGGCATTCCTGTCGGTTTAATCTCCTCCAGCTGGGGTGGCACCCGCATCGAGCCCTGGATAAGTGAGAGCGGCGTCCGGAAATTCGACTGGGTGGACCTTCCGGATAAAAATATGAGCGAGGACTTTTCGCAACAGACACCCACCGTGCTTTACAATGCCATGATCGCCCCCATGGCGGGTTATGCCATGAAAGGGGCCATCTGGTACCAGGGCGAATCCAACAAAAATGAACCGTTCAAATACGAAAAACTTTTGCCCGGACTGGCGGATAACTGGAGGGAAAAATGGAACATCGGAGATTTTCCGTTTTACTATGTCCAGATAGCCCCCTTCGACTACGGTGCCTGGGGCGGCGTAAGTTCTGCCTACATCCGTGAAGCCATGCTGAATGTATCCTCCCAACCCAACATGGGAATGGCCTGTATCCTGGATGCGGGAGAAAAAACGTGCATTCACCCCGCCAATAAAGCGGTGGTGGGCAAACGCCTGGCCTACCAGGCCCTTGCAAAAACTTACGGCCAGGAGGGCTTTGTCTGTTCGGGACCGGTTCTTAAGAATATGAACATCGAGGGAAGTGTGGTAAAACTGACCTTCGATCATGCCGATTACGGCCTGACTTCCAACGGAAAACCGCTGGAGCACTTTGAGATCGCCGGGGAAGACAAAAAATTCGTTCCCGCCGAGGCCTTCATTACCCCAAAAGGGGTCACCGTCTTCTCACCACAGGTGGAAGCCCCCGTGGCTGTCCGCTATGCGTTTAAAGACTGGGTGGTCGGTGAACTGTTCAACATCGAGGGACTGCCGGCCTCTTCCTTCCGGACCGACGACTGGGCACCTGAATAGATCCGGAATACACAAAACCCCCAAACACCTTTTTTGGAAAGCCCGGAGGAACATTGTGATAAACAGGTGTCCGCCAACCAGGAGCAATTAAAATTTTAACCTGAAAAACCATTTGACAGGAATTCATGCGCATCGATATCATTACCGTACTGCCGGAAATGCTGGAAGGCCCCTTGAGCCACTCCATTGTTAAACGGGGCTGTGACAAGGGCCTTGTGGAGATCCACATCCACAACCTGCGCGATTTCTCAGAAGATAAGCACCGCCGCGTCGATGATTACGCCTTCAGCAAAGGGGCGGGAATGGTCATGGCGATCCAGCCCATTGAAAAGGCCATTGAATCACTCACAGAGGAGCGTGCTTACGACGAAGTCATCTTCACCTCCCCCGATGGCCGCCTGTACAACCAACAGGAGGCCAACTACCTCTCCATGAAAAAGAATATCATCATCCTGTGCGGCCATTACAAAGGAGTTGACCAGCGGGTGCGCGACCATTTCATTACCCGGGAAATATCCATCGGCGATTACGTATTAACGGGAGGCGAGCTGGCGGCAGCCGTTATCACCGACAGCATCGTCCGGCTGATCCCGGGGGTCCTGTCGGATGAAACCTCTGCCCTCTCCGATTCGTTTCAGGACAATTTATTGAGTCCCCCGGTGTATACACGACCGGCTGAATATAAAGGCATGAAAGTACCCCCGGTCCTGCTCAGCGGAAACGACCAACAGGTGGAAGATTGGAAACTGCAGCAGTCGATGGAAAGAACCCAAAAGCTCCGTCCCGACCTCTACCATAAACACCTGGGCGAAGCGGATCAGTAACGCCGGCAGATCTTCGCATACGGACAATAGGTACACACCTTCTCGTGGGGCGTCTGATGAAAACCGGTGCCGGCCGAAAGGATCTCCGCCACCAGTTCTTCCAGCCTTTCCGTAAAAGGCTGTTCCAGCTCCCGGAAGGAAACGGGTTGCTGGTGGTATTTAATTTCCGGATCGAATTTTTCGTTAAACAAGTCCCGGAGGCTGTAAATCACCGGCCGGAATTCGTTTTCACCTCCCATATTGGCTTTTAAAACCAGGCAGTAAACCAGGGCCTGCAGGATCTCTTTTTTGGGTTTTTCCAGATCGGGAACGAACAATTCGGCGGTATCTTTGAAATTAAGGCTGTCCACATTTCCTGTTTTATAATCCAATACCCGCAGCACCCCGTTCACCCGGTCCACCCGGTCAATTTTTCCTCCAACCAATACCGGAATCTTTCGCCCGTTAACAGGCACCATCAGCCGGGTCCGGTAATCCTTTTCCAGCGCTACCACCTCAAAAGGTGCCAGCTCTGTGTCAATCTCCAGCAAACGGTTCACAAAAGTTTTGGTGTTTTCAAAAATCAGCACCGTTTTCCCCTCCAGCTTTGCTGCGCGCTCCCCCGGAGGATCCTGTTTAAAATAGTGTTTGGCAATGGCCCGGTAAATTTCTTTTTCCACCAGCGAAGGGTTCTTCCGCAGCCTTTCCAGATCGGACCGTTCCACACGCTTTCCCCTGAAGGGAGCATATAACCGTTCCATAGCTTCGTGGAAGATATTCCCGAATGCCGGACTGTCGATCTCGTCTTTCATCTCATCAGGTTCGGGCAGTCCGAGGATATGCCGGAAATAAAAACGGAGCCGGCACTGCAAAAAGGTATTGATGGCCGAGGGGGAAAGGGCCTTCGCTTGTGTATATTTATCTGTCAGCAGTTTTTGTATTCCGGGACTCCCTTTCACCGAGACGGGGGACTCCGGGGTGCTCGAAAAAGCAAAATCCAGGTTCTTCATTTGCAGCCGGAGGCTGGAATCGTACAGCAGCTGAAAACCGTAACGGCTCATTTCCCCTGTGCTGATTCCTTTTTTCAGGGTGCTGTAGGTGGCCGATACATTTTTGGCGCGCTGCATCAACCGGTAAAAATAGTAGGCATACATGGCATCCTGCTCATCAATGCCGGGCAGGCCAAAAGCTTTCCGGACATTATAGGGAATGAAGGAAGGGGCGGTGTAGGTCCGGGGCCATTGATTCTCATTCAAGCCCAGGATGATCAGGTTCTCAAAATCGAGGCAGCGGGTTTCCAGAATGCCCATCACCTGCATGCCACTAAGCGGTTCCCCTTCAAAAGCGACCGAAACCTGTCCCAGGTACTGGTGAAACAACTGAAAAAAGACCGCTTCTGTGATCTCCCGGTCCTCCTCCCGCTGCACACGGGCAATGACACTGTTCAACTTTTCAATGGCCTGGTAAACCGAATAGATCAGCTCCGGAAGCAGCTGGTTTTCGGGATCCTGCTCTTTTACAAGCCTGTACAACCGCCCCAGGATGTCGAGAAAATAAGCCCCGTAATCGTTCACCTCCCCGGGCAGGGAAAAAATACGCTGATGCAACGGGGAAAAATCGATGCTTTCCGGCAAAAGGGTGATCCGGTTCTCCTTTTTGATCGTTGAAAGAAAGTCCCGGCATTTTTCGGGTTCCACATGTCCCAGCAGGGGGTGATTCAGAATATCCGTGATATACCGGTAAAAGACCACGGTCCTGTTCCGTTCGTCTGTCTTCCGGTTTTTCAGCAGCCGGAGCAGCAGCACCAAAAATCCGTATACCACCGAATGCTTCACGGGATAGCCCATGGTGACGTTCACGGCCCCGAAATCTTCGGGAATAGCCCCCAGGGCAGGGAAAAGGATGGACTCGTCGGCCAGCACGACCGCGGTATTATCAAATACATTCTGAAAGGAGTCCCGGTGTTCATTCAGAAATCGGGGAATCTCCTGGGCCTGGCCGTAGTTGGAGCTTACCGCCACCAGCCGGACATTTTTCTTCTGTTCAAATGCATTCCCCGGCAATAAAAAACCGGGAGGAGGCGGAAATTTCACCAGGTTTCCCCGCATAAAGCGGCCCGCTTCATTTTTCTCATCCTCCAGGTAGAACCGGTCAAAGTCCCACAAAAATTCCGCCTTGCCCTCCTGTTGCAGGTATTCAAAAAAAGCGGTTTCGCAACGGTTCAGGGCATTCAGACCAATGATGTAATAGCGGGAAAAAGGGAGTTCCGGCGCTTCACCCTCCAGCCGTTCCACCACCGAACGGAAGATCATTCCCCCGTACCCGGTCCCCTGCTTCCGGAGCGCCGCTTTAAAATCGCGGTATACCGGAAAAAGCTTTTTCCAGATAAAAAGAAATTTCTCATGATTCGCTTTTGGATCCGAAAAAACCAGGCTTCCCCAGAAACGGCCCAGGGCCGCCTTCTGTTCATCCGTCAGGTAGTCGAAAAGTCCCTCGATCTCCTTCAAATCGGCGACATTCGTAAAAAGGTCTTGAGCATCCGCCAGGTACATGTCGATGTCACTGAAATCGGCCAGCAACACCTCCCCCCAGAAATAGAAATCATCAAAGGTCTCCTTTGTTTGGGTATGTTTCCGGAAAATATCGTACAAAACGGAGATCAACTGCAGCTTCTCTCCCTGGTGAAGGGCGGAATACCCGGAAATGAGGGCCTTCACCGTAGTCACCTCCGGACCGATCACCGCATGGGGAAGGAGTTTCCGGAGGTACGAACTGAAAAAGACGCCCGCCCGCCGGTTCGGAAAAACCAGACACACATCCTCCAGACCAGAGGGATGCTTTTCTAAAATATACGCCGCACATTGGCTCAGGAACCGTTCCATCTGAAAATTTTTACCGAAGATAAAGATTCGTCCCGAGAGTTACAAAGGACGAGGCACCGGAAACAAAGTCTATTCCGGAGCTTCCGGATCACGAAAAGATGACCAGGCAGCAGGCTTCTGAAATTTATTTCAGATACCTCTTAAATACATGGTAGTCCTTTACCATTTTAACATTGCGGGGAACCTCCGGCTGGTGAATTTTCAACTGACCGCCCGTAATGAATATTTTCTGGTGGTAAAAAATCGCTTTCAGCCGCACAAGGTATGCTTCCAGATCCTCCTTCTGAATCGGGTTAATAAAAGCGGTGAACACATAATCAATTTTGGCATGTTCCTGGATCTTTACCAGGTCCCCGGTGGGAACAAACTGCCCGAGGTAAATCACATTGTAGCCCAGTTGATGGGCAAGGTAAGCATAATATAAAAGGCTGATCTCATGCATCTCATTTTCCGGCAGGAAAAACAGCATGGTGCATTCCTTTGTGTTGGTAATCCCGGTTTCATCAATAGCGGCGATCAGCTTTTGCCGGAATATGGAAGATACATAATGTTCCTGGGCGGGGAATATCGAACCGGTCTGCCAGTAAGTCCCGACACGGATGTAGAAATTAAAAAAGATTTTGGAAAAAGCCTCCTCCATCCCGAAAACATCGATAATTTCATCCACAAGGCGGTCAAAACCCCTGTTATCAAAATTGACCATATATAAGATCAGCCGGTGAATGTAATCCGAGTCGGTGACCTCCTGTCCGGTGATGCTCAATACCGTTTCGGCAATCTTCTGCTCACTCCACGAGGCGATCCGGGAGATTTTGTATCCTTTCAGGACCAGCTGCGCCACATTGAGCATTTTCCGTAAATCGGTATCCGTATAATACCGGATGTTGGTTTCTGTACGCTGCGGCTCCAGCAATCCGTAACGCTTTTCCCACATCCGGATGGTGTGCGCTTTGATCCCCGATAAAACTTCAAGGTCTTTTATAGAGTATCCCGTCGCTTTCATCTGTTTAATTATTCAATTCCTTTACATCAACACAAATTTAACTATAATGTTTAAAAATTAAAAAAAGAAATTAAACAACCGGAGTGTTTTAATCGGTAAATTATATGTTTAGCTGTGGATTTCGAGGCAGTTTCTCCGTTCATGTACGCACAAAATTGTGCGGGATAAGGGACTGAAGGCTAGCACATAAGCTACAGATAAATATATCAAATGTTAACACCTTGCTTTTATTTTTTTATAATGCTTTCAATCAGTAAAATAAAATCATTAACAGGTTCAAAATAAGGCATTACTTTGTCTTTGCCGAAGTCGAATAAATCGTCATAATCTCCTTTTTGTCTCCATGTAAACAATTGAGAATACATTTTACCGTATTTTGAATCAATCTTTCCAGTTTTGATGAAATATTCTGAAAAATTTGATTTTGCTCCGTTATGGGTTGTTGGTTTTAA
>JAGYMR010000102.1 GCA_018400515.1 Tangfeifania sp. | reverse complement strand
TGATTCCAGTTTAAATTGCCCTTGTATTTGATATCCCAGGCCTCCAGGGTCATGGTGGAACCTGTTTGGATCATGTTCCACCAGCTGCGCTCCTCTTTCGAACGCATCAAATCAAGGGCATACTGGTCTTCGCCGGCTTTGTACAATCCTTCGAGCAGGAACTGGGCCCCATAAACGCTGCACGCCATACCACGGGATTTTACAAAATCAACCACCGGTTGTTTGTATTTATCCGGAACAATGCCGAATGCGAGGGGCAGCATATTGGAATGGATCGACGAATGTTCGGCCCCTTCGCCGTCGATATAAATTCCTTTGGATGGATTAAACAACAACTCATTGATGGCTCTCTTTGCCCGGGCCGCCCGCAGCTCAAAAAGCTCCTGATCTTCTGCCTTGCCAAGGATTCCGGCAATTTTCCCCATAATCTCCATATCCTTGTAGAAAAAGCAGTTCACGACGGTATTGACCGGCAGCATCTGATGGCCGTCCCTTTCCCCCGGAGGCCAGTCAACAACATCCCTCAGCCGCTGGGAGGTGTCGGAAAAACCAAGTTTCTTCATTAAGTCTCCGGTAACCTTTCCGGTTTGGGTACTGATCAATCCGTTATCATTCACCAGGGATATCAACGATTTATGCTTCAGCTCCCCATAGTAAGCTTCCAGCAATTCCGTATCGCCGGTATAGAGGTAATCCTGATAGGCCATCATCGGCACGTGCAGCTGCCATTCGGTAGGCCAGGTGGGATGATCCATAAAATACTCAATGGTCTGTTTCGCCATTGCATATTCCCGGTCCGTGGCATAATGGCTCAGCTGGTTGATATAGGCATCCCCTTCGTAAGCGATCCGCTCCCGGTCACCATCAATATAGATCCCGGCATAAGAGCTCCCTTTCATGGTATATTTGCATATATCCCATACCTGGTTTAAAACCGTGTCGGAACTGGAGAAACTGCTTTTGTCGTAATCGAAATAGTGAAAAAAGGCTTTTTGCCGCACATCGGCTGCTGTCACTTTCCGGCCCGCATTTTCAATTTCACAGTACCTGAAAGGCATCACGACCCCAAAGGAATCGGGCAATTGCACGGCAATGGGCAGGGTATTCCGCTTGTCGGGGGGGAAGGACAGGGTATAATGGTTCCTGCCCGGTTTTACCTGCAGTTCAACCTCCCGGTAGCGGATGCTTCCCCCGGGCCGGCGGTCAACCCTTCCGTCCTTCAGTTTCTCCCCCAGCCGGATAAGCAACGTTTCCTCCTTCGTTGCTTTGTAGTTCAATTCGAGTGTACCAAACGCATCTTTTCCGAAGTCGATAAAATAGTGGCCGTCCGCCAGATTTTTAAAAGTTGCGGGAGCAATCCGTTCCATCTTGAAAAAGTTTTTTGACGAAACCGTGCCTTCGAAAGCACCGGTCCGGAACTTTTGCGGCTCTGAATAGGCAGAAAGCCGGTAATCCCGGTCATAGATCCGCACTTTCCAGTAATAAGTGGAGTGAGACTCAAGGGGTTTTCCGCCATATTCAATGTTGGTTGACCGGTGGCTTTGCACGCTTTTGCTGTCCCAAAGATCCCCGATGTTATTATCAATATTTTCCCTGCTGGAGGCAACCAATACCTGATAAGCCTTTTGGACCACGGCATCCCCGGGCACAATCCAGCTAAACTCCGGTTTTTGATCATGAATGAATGTTTTCCCGGGTTCCCGGATGTATTCCACCATCAATCCGGTGGGAACGCCGGAAAAGGGCCCTGCAAATTCCCGGGTTAACCGGTTGCATTTATCCCGCAATTTCCGGAGCACTTTCCGGTACCGCTTTTTTCCGGCCAGATTTTGGGTTTCGCCGGGGTCTTTTTTGAGGTTATACAACTCTTCGATCGATTGGTCATTCACATACCGCAGATATTTCCACCGGTCGGTGCGCACCCCTTCGCTCGGGGGAATATGGTCAAATTCCCAGAGGTGTTCGATCAGGATGGTATCGCGTGAAAGTTTTTTCTCCTCTCCGGAAACCAGGGGAACCAAACTTTTTCCCTGCCACGAGGAGGGTGGTTCAATGCCGGCCAGTTCGGCAATGGTGGAAGGAACGTCAATATTCAGTGCCATGTCATTGATGTCCCTGTGTTTATTCCCGCGCGGATCAAACACAATCAGCGGAACGCGCACGGAGTTGTCGTACATCAGCCACTTCCCTGCCAGCTGCCGCTCACCCAGGAAGTATCCGTTATCTCCCATTAAAATAATGACGGTGTTACCGGCAAGACCTTTCGCTTCCAGCTTATTCCGGATTTTGGCAATCTCCCGGTCAATCCCCGAGATCATCCGGTAATAACCTTTCATGCTGTGCTGGTATTTTCCGGGCGTATCATACTTCCAGAACCAACGGGTCCGGTTGAAACCTTCCCGCACTGCCTGCGGCAGTTTATTAAACCATTCAATGCCGCCCAGAGCGGGAGGGGGCACCTCTTTTTCCTTGTACAATGCTCCCATCTCCTCCTGCCAGAAATATTGTTTTGGCGCGGGATCATGTGCATGCGGGGCACTGAAACTCAGCGAAAGGCAAAAAGGCTTATCTACCGGGGCCTGATCAATAAACTCCAGGGCTTTTTCCCCGGTATACCGGGTTAAATGAACGGTGTCCTCCTCCAGTGTTTTATAAAAAAACCCCCTGCGATCGGCAAACCTGCCGTTGCGGTCGTAATCCTCCATCACGTCAAAGAGCGCCTCTTTCCCGGGATAATTGACACCGAATTTGCCAAAGAAACCGGTATAGTACCCCGCATCCTTCAAAAGCGCCGGATAGGAGGCCTCCATGAATTCGCTCCGTATGGGACCGGTCTGAAAGGTATATTTGTGGGTACGTTCGTGCAGACCTGTAAAAATACTCGACCGGCTGGCCGAACAGATGGGCGTGGTTACAATGCCGTTCCGGAAGAAGACCCCCTCCTCCGCCAGTTTGTCCATTTCCGGGGTCTCAATAAACGTATTCCCCGCATATCCCAGGGCATCCCAACGCTGATCGTCGGTCAGTATAAACAGGATATTAGGCCGGTTATCAGGGCTTTTTTCCGGATTCTGCCCGTTTATTTTCTGAATGCTTCCCGTCAGCAAAAGACCGGCTGACAGCAACATGGTTAATTCCCTCTTTTTCATTTTTTTTGAATAGATTGCTTTATTTATGTTTCACGGAAGATTCCCAATATACCATTTTATCTTTGTTGTTCCTGACGGAGAGCGGGCCGTTTTAAAGGTTCCGGGATGTTCAAAATCGCTTTCCATCTGATAAGGCAGTTTCCAAACCCTCCCATTAAAATCGCCGAAAAAAAGTTCCGATTTACTGAACGCATGGGAATGCCCGGCCGCCCAGAAATAACAAAACGGCGGTTCATAATTGACCGGACGGCGAACGTAAGCGTGGCTGACGGCACTTCCACGGGTAACTGTTTTCACCCTTTTCCATGAGCGCCCCTGATCTTTCGATTCCCAGACAGCCAGTTCGCCTCCCACACCCCACTTGTGGGGGCCGGGTTCGGTAGGGCCGGCAATTTTCCACCACTCCTCCGAAATATACAGGCTGCCCATGTCATAATTATGGTCCGACTCCGTCACCACAAAGGTTTGCCAGCGTTGTCCGTCCCAGCGGGTCACGCACCACTCGTAAGGTTTGCTGACCGGTCCCGGCTTATGCCCGTTGCTTCGGATATACAAACATACCGGGAAGCCATGGGCATCAAACCCCATATCTTTCAGGTAAATATTTTTTCCTTTCACCCGGTAATTCACTGCCCGGGCGGGACTGTCAAGGGTTACCAGCGGCAATTCCAGTTTTTCTCCGGAGGCCGTGGTCCAGGTCTTCCCGAGATCACCGGTTTGCACATAGTACAGGTCTGTTCGCTGATCCACACCTCCATTGGGGTGCCGGTTGAAGAAGGTTCCCACCATTTTCCCCCGGTAGCAGTTGCTCACCTGGTAATGCCCTGAGTTTTCCCCTTCCTGCCTGGGAACAGCAGCCAGCATCCGATCGCTGCTCCAGTGAATGCCGTCGCTGCTGGTTTCATAATAAAGCTGCCGGACGCCGGTATATTTGGTAAACAGGTGCAGCAACCCATCATTGGTTTTCCAGGGTTGGGGATAGGTAAATTCCTCTTCGGAGATCACCTCAAATTCACTGATATCAAAAGGTTGACTGCTGCGAAGTTTAAATCCCGGGCGGGCCCTTCCCCGGCCGCTGACAAAGACCCACAGGTACCCTGATTCATCGATCAGCAGGGATGGATTATCATGGGGATCGTTCACACCCAGTTTGTCATAAACAACCGTGGGACGCGATACCATCCCTGTCTGATGATCATACGCCCCGATCATGCAGAGCAGGTGCCGGACATCTGCACGGGTGGTACCTCCATAAACAAAAAAAGTTTTTTCCGCTTCAGGAGAGTAGACGGCCAAAGGGATGTGCTTGGCGGTATACGTTCCCAGGGGTCCCGAATATTTATCCCCGTAATCGTATTTTTGATTCAACTCAAACCAAATCCCCCGGAAACCATTCACTTTGGAATTCATAAGCGATGGCCGGGATTGCCCGTTCAAAGCAGCCACCTGCAAAAACAGGCCTGCAATTAAAAAAAAATTCTTCATAATGCGGTTCATTATATGACACCTTCATTCCCTTGCATTGTTCGCGGGATTGCAATTGCGGTATATCCTCTTACTCCCGGGCAGAAAGAATATCGCCCCCGTTCTTGTATACCTTGTAAAGATTGACAAAGGGAACATCCCGCACCTCATCCGCCGGATCATAAGCAGGGTTCTCCTTTGGCCAGTATTTTTTTTCCACGTTATTTTCAAGAAAATTTATCAGCAGCGAAAACAGTTCACGGGTCTTGTCCGGCCTCGCTTTCGCCAGGTTCTCCTTCTCTGAGATATCGTCCTTCAGATCAAACAATTTAATTCGCCCGTACCAGTCAAAGATCAGTTTAAAATCGCCTTTGCGAACGGCAGAATGGGGAGTAAAGGGCAATCCGTCTTCCGGATTTTTGTAGATCACGGTCAACGGATAATGCCAGAAGTAGGTATCCCGGGTATAGGTATTCTTTTTATTATCAGGATCGTTCAACAATCCGGCCAGGCTTTGTCCGTCAATTTCATGCGCAGGTTCAGGCTGTCCGGTCAGTTCCAGCAGTGTTGGAAACAGGTCATTGCAATCGACCGGCACATCGCACCATTCGTCTCCTTCCACCTCCGCCGGGTAGCGGATGATCAGCGGAACCCGCACACCTCCTTCATACACGTTGGCCTTTTGCCCCGACAGGGGGGAGTTGGTGGTAATCTCTTTTCCGTTGCCGGCCCCCACGGTAATTCCCCCGTTATCGGACATAAAAATCATAATGGTGTTATCAGCGATACCGGTCTCCTCCAGTTTTTGCATGATGCGGCCCACCGAAACATCCAGGTGCCGGATCATTGCGGCATAAGTGGCATTTGACTGTCCTTTCCATCCCTTTGTTTCCTTATTTTCGAAATACTGAATGGTTGAATCCGGCGCCTGCCAGGGGCCATGGACCGCAAACTCACAGAAATAGAGGAAAAACGGCTTTCCTTTTTTGTCCCGGGTTTGCCGGTCGATATAATCCAGTGCCCGCTCGGTCAGATCAGTGGTTAAAAAATCAATCCCAAGGTCTTTCCCGGCTTTTCCCTGCAGCAACTCCTGCTGCCGCATTTTTGGAAAGATCTTTTCCCGCCGGTTCCAGCGGTCCCGCCAGTTAAAATAGGGTGATCCCCCCGCATCAAAATAGGCCAGTTCTTCAAATCCCTGGTCCCCGGGCTGGTACCCTTCAGAGCCATGCCCCCCGAGATGCCATTTCCCTAAAAAGGCCGAAT
This sequence comes from Tangfeifania sp., assembly GCA_018400515.1. Next base: position 3,260 of record JAGYMR010000102.1, on the reverse strand, counting down.
GATAACCTTTCAGCGCTTCAGCAATGGTGATCTCGTCGCGGCCGTTATCCTGGGGTTGTCCCGAGGGAAGGGCGATCAGCGTATGCCCGTTCCGCAGGGCTTGCGGAATGGCAATGTTATCTTCCCAGTAGCAGTCCTGCTCGTGAAATCCCTCCGGAGGTTCCACCCCCTGCACGTAAAAGGTATTGGCACTCCCGGCCGTAGCCGTCTGGAAACCAATCCGGGAAGCATATTTCCCCGTCAGGAGGCTTGAACGTGTGGGAGCACACAGCGGACAGGAGTAGGCCTGCGAAAATGCTACCCCCTGCCGGGCCAGCCGGTCGATGTTGGGAGTTTCATAAAACTGCCGTTCTGCCGGGGTGTTGGTAGCCCTTTCGGCATAAATGTTTACATCGGTATAGCCCAGATCATCGGCTAGAATGAAAACGATGTTGGGTTGGTTTGTTTTTTCGGTAGCAAAAGAGGTGCTTCCAGAAAGCATCAAGGCACTTAAGGAAATGATGCCGGTTGTTTTTATTGAACGCATGTTAAAGATTTTTTAATGTTTTTATTTTCCGCCCAAAATATACCCAAAAAAAGATTCCCCGCTTTGTGAAAACATCCCGGTATTTTTTTATTTCGTTCCAAAAAGCGTGCTGAATCTTCCCGTTCTTAGGGTTCCCTTTTAAATTTGACCTGCTCTATCAGCCATTTACAGAGTCCTGCCACCGATTCAGGGTCGGATTCCGGTGCCACCGGTCTTGAGCTGCCGCAATCGTGCGGAAAAGCATTCAGGTCATAGATCATATTTTTGTGGTATTTGGGAAGTCCCGCCTCCCAATAGGACTCCAGCCATCCCCGGAACATGTCATAGGGATACTCCTGGCAGGGATGCCACCGAAACGGCCCGTAATAGAAGACAAAATCAAGTCCCTGACTCAGGGTCCAGAGCGCATCTTTCACGGTTTCGTCAATATCTTTTTGGGTAATATCCTTTTCCGGACGGAAATATCCGTGCCAGAAATGGTGGATCTCTTCACACACCCCGTCCATCATCAGAATGACCTCCCGGGCCTCCGGATTGTTGGTTATCACCGACGCTGAAGGGGTTTTGGGGGCCATGGGGGGATTGATCATCTGAATCAGCTTATAATCGTCACGCTTCAGGATACCCGCCGCTTTGGCAGCTTTCAGCACCTTCCGGATGGCCTCTACATCGCTTTTATAAAGGATCCGTTCCGCATCTTTAATGGGGCCTGCAGGCATTCCGACCATCACTTCGCGGGCGATCTTGAACCCATAAACCTCAATGCCCTGTTTCTCCTTTTCTTCAATCAGCCTAACCATCCGGTTGGTAGCCGGATTTGTATCCATTTCTCCCTCCTGCCAGTCGATATAGAACTCCGGAAAAGCGATCCGTGTATTAAAAAAAGATTCTCCTTCATAGCTCATATCCAGATGGGCTGCACAAAATTCATAGGTGCCTTCTTTGTCTGCCCACCCTTTAACGGGAAGAGGCCTCAGAGCTACCCTGGTTTCTCCCCAGGGAATGAGCCGGCACGGACTTTCCTGAACAGGACGGATGTTGTCACCATCCGTTTTTTCCCCCGGCAGGGGTATGCCATAGGCCCGGACTGCATTTTTATAAAACAGCTGTTCCGGATCCAGGCCGGGCCGCTCTTCGCAATAATCTTCCAGGAAGCTGATCAGATCGGCGTAAGATCCTCCCATCTCCGACAAGGTCCAGTTACTCCCGAACAGCACCCGGTCAGGTCCGAAGGCATCGACCACAGGATCGATCAACGGCCGGTAAAACTCCGCACGGACCGGTGCCGGCTCCCGGCCTGAGAGGGTATAGAGCGCCGACACTTTGCAGTACACATTGGGTTCAGAGGCAAAACCTTCCAGCCGGGCTTTCCATTGCTTCATAAAAGCAGCTCCGGCAGGCAGTTTACCCCCTGCCAGATGGTTGATGATGATGTTCATCCCGGGGTACCTGCGTGCGATCGTTTTCACTGTCTCCGGAGCAACCCCGCTTACCCCCAGTTCCAGCACCAGATTGCGCGCGGCCAGCTCTCCAAAGCGCTCAATAATAGACGGATCAGACAGATCAACCGGCGTGGCCGGCCGGATCCGGATTCCCCGGAACTTCCTGCTCTTTGAAAGGGAATCCAGGTCTTCTTCATACCAGGAATCCCGGGGATCCAGATTCCCGATAAATGCCAGCAGCACCCCGGTGGTATCCACATGGTTCAGCACCCAGAAGTTATCCTCCCGGCGCCGGCTGGCTTCCACAACTACTGCATAACCAACACCGGTGTTTGCCGTTGCCTTTACAAACTGTTCTGCTAAATGAGGGGTATAAATCTTCTGATGGCGCTGGGGATCCAGAAACGTTGCACTTCCTTCCCGCCGGGTATCATACAGATGAATGTGGGTGTCAATCCAGCCCTGCCTGTCGCCGGATATCTCCTCCCCCCGCAATGAAGGACAGACTGCCAGCAAAAGAAGCATCCCGGATATTACCCGGTAAAAAAAAACAAATATTTTTTTCATTGTTGAAAAAACTTTCTAGTTACCTATAAATAAGCTGGTTGAAAACATGAGGACCGATATGATCCCTCAGCTCTCCCAAAAACTTTTTTACAATTTTTTTTCGTTATTAAAAAAAATCCACGAACTTTTCTTTTGTGATAATAAATCTTGCTCGTTTCATAGAAAAAATGCCGGAAATGCGATTGATTTTTTCCGGAGAAGCCCCGGTCATTCTTTTCTGAAACGGAAGGAATCGATCCGGTATAACCCGTTCCCCTCCCCGTGAAAACGCAACCAAAGCGCTCTCACGCCGTCAATTTCCTTCAGGCCGGCATTCAGTTCCACCCACTCCTGTTCCCCCTTTGCTGCGGGCACCTGAACGGTCCCGACACCGGGCTTCCAGGGTTGGTCAAGCGCGATGTCGATCCTTCCGGCATTTTTACCGGGTTTCACTCTGATTCGGATGGCATTGGCCCCTTTCCCGAAATCGATGTATTTATAGGCCGCCCAGTCCTGGTCACGGATCTTCCCCAACTCTTCGGCACCGGAGGCATACGCCTGAATCCTGACATTTCCCCGCATCAGGCATGCCCTGGCAGCATCGATCGTCTCAAAGGCATTCAGGGGCGGCCCGGCGCCCTGGCTGGTCATCTCCACCTCATCAATGCTGCCGTCCTCATTAAAGGAAATAGGCTCCGCGCAGGCCTTGCGCATCATTTTGCTGCCGTGGGTCGAACGGTGGTAAA
>JAGYMR010000101.1 GCA_018400515.1 Tangfeifania sp. | reverse complement strand
GTGGAAGATGGGACTTGAACCCACGACCTCTGGAACCACAATCCAGCGTTCTAACCAACTGAACTACATCCACCATTTTAATTTGCGGATGCAAATATAATATTTTATTCGCGTTTCATCCAACAGAAACAAAAATTTATCCGGTTTTTTCCATGCCGAAAAAATCATTATTAAATGGGACATATCCCCTGTTTTTTAAGGATTTTAAGTAATTTTGGGAAAAAACAATCGTTTACGTATGAAGGAAACCCGATTCAGCAACATCCTTTGTTATGGAGAAGTGTTATGGGATATGCTTCCCGCAGGAAAAAAGCCCGGAGGCGCCCCGATGAATGTAGCCATTCATTTAAAAATGCAGGGAATTACGCCGGTTCTTGTCAGCCGCATCGGGGCTGACGCAGAAGGGGCTGAGTTAAAGGATTTCCTCGTCAGGGCGGGCGTCGATGTGCGGTTTCTGGAAGAGGATTCCCGGTTACCCACCAGTGAAGTGCTGGTGCACCTGGATGATCAGAAAAATGCCACCTATGAAATTTGTGAACCGGTGGCGTGGGATAATATTCAGCTGACTGATGCACTGGAGGCTGAAGCGCGGAAAGCCGGGGTTATTATTTACGGCAGCCTGGCTTCGAGGAACAAAACCACCCGGGAAACACTGCTTCATCTGTTAAGCGTTTCTGAAGCGACCTGTCTTCTGGATGTCAATCTGCGACCTCCCTATGATTCTCCCGAAGTGGTGGAAAAATTGCTGCATACCGCTGATTTTGTGAAACTGAACGATGAAGAGTTGAATCGTATTGGTTCCTGGCACCGGGAAAATGGTTCGGAAAAAGATTTGATCCGTTGGCTGGCAGATTTTTATCACTGCCCCACGGTTTGTGTCACCCGGGGTGCACACGGCGCTGTGTTGTTTATTGCCGGTGAATTTTACGAACATCAGGGATTTAAAGTCCATGCGGTGGATACGGTCGGAGCCGGCGATTCATTCCTGGCCGGCCTGATGAAGGCCCTGGCTGAAAACCGTCCCCCTGCCAGTGCCCTGGAATATGCCTCGGCAGTTGGGGCTTTTGTTGCATCCCGGCACGGTGCAGTCCCTCATTATTCAGGCGAAGATGCAGCCGCTTTTACCGAACTGTTGAAGGGGGAATAGCGGGTTTAGGAACAGCAGTTGAATGGTAGTGAAATTTTTATTTAGTTCATCGATCATGAAGCATATTTTGATCTTTTTATTATTGCTGGTCATTTCCGGGGAGGTTTTTCCCCAGGGATTCAACAACGCTTTTGGGATCCGGGCCGGCCACTCCTCCGGTCTTGAATACCGGCATTACTTCAGCGATGAATTTTCCGTAAAAGCGCTGGCGGGAACCCGCACCCGGCATGGGGGGGTGCAGCTGCATGCGCTGGCTGAGTTTTACGAATATGACCTTTTTCCTTTTGCTTATCAGTTGGTGTTTTATTATGGATTTGGGGGCCATGCGGGTTATGAAACGCGGAAGGAGGAACAAACCGGCGGTGAATCCACACAGGAAGTGAGCCGAAGCTTTTTTTTGGCCGGAATTGACGGAGTTATGGGGGTTGAATACCTCTTTTACAAGGCACCATTAATCGCCGGACTGGAGTTGAAACCCTATTTCGATGTTTACGGAGGCGATGGATGGATCGATGCGGTCATCCCCTGGGATGTTGCGTTTACTGTGAAATTTCTTTTTTAAAAAAAAGCTGTTCCGAAAACAGGCGCTAATACCCGGCTTCCGGAACAGCTCCCCGACCTGAAAACACTTCACCGGAAGTGTTTTTATTTCCTGAAATCTACATAATCAGCATTTTCTAAAAACTCAAGGCTTTTTTCGCAGCTGACCAGCGGGTCAAAATTGTATTTTTCCACTTCCACAATGCCATATTCAGCGCCGGCCTCTTCCCGGACGGCGAAAATAGATGCAAAATCGACCATGCCACTGGCGCCCAGCTCTTCTTTGTCTTTCAGGTGCAAAAGTTCGAACCTTCCGGGATAGCGTCCAATATAATCCACCGGATCTTTTCCACCTTCCACAACCCAGTATACGTCCATCTGGAACATCACTTTTTCCGGATCGGTGAGTTCGAGCATCCAGTCATAAACCGGCTTCCCTTCAAATTCCGTAGTAAATTCGTTGGCGTGGTTGTGGTAGCCAAACCGGATGCCTTTCGCATTGCACTTCTCTCCAACGGCGTTGAAATAGTGGCAATAATTTTTCAGCCCATCCAGGCTCTGATAGCCTGCCTGGCCCATCCATGGCTGAACGATCCATTTGACACCCGCTTCAGCATGGGCATCTATGCATTCATCCCACCAGGCCATGGCCTCATCCCAACCGGCAGAATCGGGCATATCACGCCCCGCATGGGAACCCAGAAAATTCAATCCGTTGGTTTCGCATAACTCCCGGAAATCCCCGGGCTCCATCCCATAGAATTTTCCGTCGCTGTAACCGGCGGCTTCCACATAGTCGTACCCCATTTCACCCACTTTGGCAACGGTGGTTTCCACGTCTTCATTCATCGCATCCCGGACAGAATAAAGCTGAAGCCCGATGTACTTATCCTCCGGTGCCGGAGCACACGAGCTGAATGACATGCCTAAAAAAGCAGCCATTCCTGCCAAAAACAAAACTCTTTTGGTAATCCTTTTCATTGACATTTTCGTTTTTTTAGTTAAATAAAATTTTTCATTCAAATTTATTCATTTCTTTTCTCAATAAGAACCGATGGAATTATTTTTTCCGGATTTATGCCATTTTCTGGGGAGGCTCCCTCAAAAGTCCCGTGCATGGATGGAGAAAAACGGTTCTCATAAAAAAGTATTACCTTTGTGGTACAAAACCATTTTAAAATGGATACCACGGAAATCCTGATAAAAATTCGTAAAATCGTACGATCGATCAATCTTGAATCAAAAAAGATTGAGAAGGAATACGGGGTAAGTATTCCTCAGGTACTTTGTTTGCAATTTTTGCGTGATTCAAAAAATTACCAGGCAGGACAGGGAGAGATCCGGAAATTTTTAAACCTGAATTCCAGTACGATCAGTGGAATTATTAACCGGCTGGAATCCAAAGGGCTAATTGCACGGCTGCCCAAATCGGGAGATAAAAGAACGGTCACCATTGCCCTGACCTCCAAGGGGGATAATTTGATGCAAAAAATTCCCTCCCTGCTGCATGAACAGTTGTCTGAAAAATTGGAAAAACTCGACAACAATACGCTTCAACACCTCCAGGATAGCCTTGAGCTCCTTGAAGGGCTGCTGGAGATTGATGAACTTGACGCTTTTCCCCTGATAACCAATGATGACCTTTCAGGGGAAAGCCATAAGCACGAGTCTTAATACTATTTCCTGTAAAAACAGATTTAGATTAATTCAACGTTAAAATCCCGGGGAGATAGAATTTATTCACAGGCTTAAATAATTCTTTTATAGTGCTTTATGCTCTTTTATCCTCAATGGCATGGGAGGCGTGTCATTGGCAGTAATAAATAATTTAACTATTTTTGTTCGCATAGAAACAATTGTTATGGAAATTTTTAATGATGCACAACAGGAAATTGCACGGAAAATCAAACCCGAAAGTAACATTTCGAACTGGAAAGATTGGAAGTGGCAGTTAAAACATTCAATCAAAACGATTGATACGTTTGAGCTTCTTACGGGGATTAGGTTTCCTGCAGAAGATCGAAAACTTTTGAAAACAACACTGGAACGTTTTCCTTTATCAATAACGCCCTATTACCTTTCGTTAATTGATACGGACAATTATAAAAACGATCCGGTGTTTAAACAGGCGTTTGCCGATGTAAACGAGCTGACAGTTCTGAAAACGGATTTGAAAGATCCGCTTTCCGAAGATACCGACAGTCCGGTAGAGGGGATCACCCACCGCTATCCCGACCGGGTTTTGTTTCATGTCAGCAATGTTTGCTCCATGTATTGCAGGCATTGTACCAGGAAGAGAAAAGTGGGGGATGTGGACTCGATACCCAATAAAGCCCAGTTGAGGAAAGGAATTGAATACGTCAAAAACACCCCGCAGGTACGCGATGTGCTTTTATCTGGCGGGGATCCTTTCATGCTTTCCGACAGTTACCTGGACTGGTTGCTTTCCGAAATTACCGCCATCCCGCATGTAGAGATCGTCCGGATCGGTACCCGGATGCCGGTTGTTTTGCCTTACCGTATTACGGATGACCTGCTGAATGTTCTGAAAAAGTACCAGCCTTTATGGATCAATACCCATTTTAATCATCCGAGGGAAATCACCGCTTCTTCGAGGGAAGCCCTGGCAAAGCTTGCCGATGCCGGATTTCCGCTGGGCAATCAGTCGGTTCTTCTGGCAGATGTGAACGACTGTCCCCGGATCATGAAGAACCTGGTTCACAAACTTGTTCAAAACCGGGTGCGGCCCTATTACATGTATCAGTGCGATCTTTCGGAAGGACTGGCCCATTTCAGAACCCCTGTCGGGAAGGGCATTGAAATTATGGAAAGCCTCATCGGCCATACCACCGGCTTTGCCGTTCCAACCTATGTGATCGATGCCCCGGGCGGAGGCGGAAAAATTCCCGTGATGCCCAATTACATCATTTCCTGGTCAACCAATAAAGTTGTACTGCGGAATTACGAAGGGATTATTACCACTTACAAGGAACCCGAGAGTTATGAGTCGAAATTTTGTGACAGGGATTGTGAAAACTGTAACCTGGAACTGAAACTGGAGGATGCCGATGAGCAGAAATCTATCGGAATCGAAAAATTATTGTCGGATTATGATGAGACCATTTCACTGGTTCCTGACAATAATGAACGGCATAGCAGAAGGGAGGATGATGAAGGATAGCATTGAGCAAATTGGAAAATCAGTTATCCAACACGGAAAATTTAATGACCGCATCTATTTATTAAAACTGGCTCCGGATGATTGTGCGGAGATCATCCCCCACCTGGAGAAACTTGCCGCCAGGGAAGGGTACACCAAGATATTCGCAAAAATCCGGACCGGTGCACTTCCCGGCTTTCTGCTTGAGGGGTATTCCATTGAGGGGTACGTTCCGGAATACTATAACGGAACGGACGACTGCCTCATGGTATCAAAATTCCGGGATGAAAAGCGAAGCAGACCGCCGCTGGAAGCATTGCAACGTTTTTATAGCCTGCTCGCTTCGGCCGGGGATTCAAACAATGATGCGCATCCCCCCGGAAACGGTTTTCACCAGCGGGAACTCGGCCCGGAAGATGCCGGGTCCATCACGGAAGTTTTTAAACAGGTCTTCGAAACCTACCCTTTTCCTGTCCATGATCCCGGGTATATCCTTCAAACCATGAAGGATAAAAGTGCCCGGTATTTCGGGATCTGGGACGGAGACAACCTCGCTGGGGTTTCAACGGCCGAAACCGACCTGGAAAACATGAATGCGGAAATGACCGATTTTGCCGTTTTGCCCCGCTACCGGGGACAAAAACTGGCACTCCGGCTGCTGGAGTTTATGGAAAGGGAGATGAAAGCTTCAGGGATCAAAACCGCCTATACCATTGCCCGGCTGGAGGAGTTGGGAATGAACAAAACCTTCTTAAATTTGGGTTATAAATACACAGGTACATTGGTGAATAACACCAATATCGGAGGGAGTATTGAGAGTATGAACATTTTTTATAAAAAGTTATAATATGCATTTAGGGAAACTGTGTAAATATGCCTCGGTGTGTCCGGTATATCAAAATGAAAATAAAGCGATTGAAAAGCCCATTTTTTTGGTGCGAAACGTTTTCTGCAACCGTGGCCCCAAAGGGTGGTACAACTGTAAACGTTTTCTGGCTTATGAAGAGGGACAAGATGTTGATGACAGCATGACCCCCTATGGTTAAAGAATCCAGTTAAAATCAAAAAATATAATGCGAAACAAAACCGAAAAAAGAATCATTCATTTCCTTGATAAGAATGGCCCCAGCTTAATGGGGGAGATCGTAAAAGAACTAAGACTTTCCTACTCCGCGGGACTCGATCATATGAATCAGTTGCTTTCAAAGGGCATCATCCGGCACTCGGATCCCCCGAGGCAATTTGAATTAAATTCTGATGCGGAATAACCATGCACTGGATTGATTATCTGATTTTCGGCGTTTACCTGACCGGTATGTTGGGGATTGGTTTTTACTTTATGCGGAAAAACCGGTCGGCCGATGATTATTATGTGGGGGGTCGAAAGATGAGCTCCTTTCATATTGGTTTGTCTGTTGTAGCTACCGATGTTGGAGGGGGGTTCTCCATCGGTCTGGGTGGTTTGGGATTTATCATGGGATTGTCCGGCACCTGGCTTCTTTTTACAGGGCTTGTCGGTGCCTGGCTGAGTGCCGTCCTGCTTATTCCAAAGGTCTCCAAATTGGCAGCAAAGCATAAATTCCTCTCCTTTCCCCAGTTCCTGAAGAATCTTTACAATGGAAGGGTTGCGATCATTGCCGGGCTTATCTCCGCCATCGGTTATCTGGGTTTTACCAGTTCACAGATTCTGGCAGGGGCCAAGCTGGCTTCAGCCACCTTTCCCAATATCTCCATGCAAACTGCACTGATCCTTATGGGGATTATTGCTGTGGTGTACACATCTGTCGGGGGGATTAAGGCGGTAATTTACACCGATACTTTTCAATGGATATTACTTTTGTCGGGTCTTGTTTTTGTAGGCTTGCCGGTTTGTTATTTTGGCATCGGCGGCTATGCGGCGTTAGAGGCTACATTGCCGGCAGATTTTTTCGATTTAAGTGCGGTTTCCTGGCAGCAAATTGTTAACTGGTTCATTACCATTGTTCCCATCTGGTTTATCGGGATGACGCTCTACCAGCGGATATATGCCGCAGGGAATACAAAGACGGCCCAGCGAGCCTGGTTTGTTGCTGGTCTTTTCGAGTACCCCGTAATGGCTTTTACCGGTGTCATCCTGGGGATGTTTGCCAAAGCAGCATTCGAAAACGGCATTATTGGCGCTGGCGTCGATGGGGCCTTCGATCCCGAAATGGGCCTCCCCATCCTGCTGCGGACCATTTTACCGGTGGGCTTAACCGGACTTATTCTGTCTGCCTATTTTTCCGCCATTATGTCCACCGCCGACAGCTGCCTGATGGCCTCATCGGGAAATCTTATCACCGACATCTTTAACCGGCATGACTCCAAACGGATCATGTTGCTCTCACAGGGAACCACCCTTTTCCTGGGAGTCACTGCCCTTTTCGTTGCATGGAAAGTCCCCAATGTGCTGGAGCTGATGCTTCACTCCTATTCTTTTATGGTTTCCGGCTTGTTTATTCCTGTTCTGGCAGGGATTTTTCTGAAAAAAAGAAGTTCGGCCGGGGCCTTTTGGTCAATGATTGTGGGGGGTACAGTTACCCTGTCCCTGATCCTGAGCGGATTTGAGCTTCCCATGGGCCTTGATGCCAATATTTATGGCATCCTCCTGGCGGCAATTACTTACCTTTTATTTCACTTTATGGGAAACCCGGCGGCAAAAAATTCAATGGCTTCCTGATCCGGACGGAAAAGATTATTTTTGACCCCTGCAATGTTTGATATGAAAAAAAATGATCTTCTTGGCTTTGGATCGGCACTGGGAGCAGCTTTTTTCTGGAGCTTCTCCTTTGTTTGGTTTAAAATTGCTTATCTGGCCTACAATCCGGTCACAGTGGTCCTTTTCAGACTGGTCATTTCATCTGTCCTGATTCTGTCGATCGCCTGGGCGTTGAAACGGTTGCAAAGACCTACGCTGAAAGATGTCGGCCTTTTTGCGTTGATGTCCTTTTTCCAGCCCTTTCTCTATTTCATGGGGGAAAGTTACGGGCTTAAGTACATCCCGCCAACCGTAGCATCCGTCATTGTTGCTACCATCCCGTTGTTGTCACCTGTTGCTGCCTGGTATTTTTTTCGCGAGAAAGTGGGGCTGCGCAACGTGCTGGGGTTTCTTTTTTCGTTCATCGGCGTGGCTCTGGTAGTTCTCGACCGGTCTTTCTCTTTTGATGCAGCCCCCCTGGGGGTCGGCCTGGAGTTTGTCGCTGTTTTCGCAGCCATTGCCTATTCCGTTGTCCTCAGGAATATTGCCTCCCGTTACAATACCATCTCCATCATTGCCTACCAAAACCTGCTGGGGATCGCCTTCTTTTTGCCTTTTTGGTTTTATTTTGATTTTTCCGGGTTCATCCATACCCCCTTCCATCCGAGAGCATTCCGGGCCATTGTTTTGCTGGCTGTTTTTTCCACAACGCTGGCCTTTGTGTTTTTCACTCAGGGGGTTCGGCAACTGGGAATGAACCGCGCCAATACTTTTGTGAACCTCATTCCCGTTTTTGTGGCCATTACCTCTTTTTTTGTTTTGAATGAAGCGATGGGCCCGAGGAAAGTTGCCGGAATCCTGATCGTGATCACCGGTCTGTTTCTGGCCCAGACCCGGAGACGCAGGCAACGAAAAAATAAAGACATTACTCATTTCCCTTCCTGAAAAATGAACGTGGAACAATTGAAAACTATTAAATATAAATCCCCGGAGGAATTAAAAAAACTGACCGAGGATCATCGGCAAGAAACGCTTGTCCTGTTAAAGCAGCTGAAAAAAAAGAAGCCCCGGAAACTGGATGATTTTGTTCATGAATTGCATGTCCGGGCATTTAGACATTTTGATTGCCTCGACTGCGCCAATTGTTGCAAAACCATCGGGCCGCGGCTGAACGGAAAAGATATCGAACGGCTGGCAAAGCATTTGAAAATAAGGACTTCCCTGTTTATGAACCGGTATGTGACTACCGATGAGGATGGGGATTACATTTTTAATGCACGGCCCTGCCCGTTTTTGCAGCCGGATAATTTTTGCCTTGTTTATGAAAAACGCCCCCGGGCTTGCCGGGAATATCCCCATACCGACCGGAAAAATTTTCACCAGATCCTCGAACTTTCGCACAAAAATTGTACGATCTGTCCGGTGGTCGGTGAAATATTTGAAATCCTGAGAAGATCGGTTGATGCTTTTTGAATGGCGGTTACCTGCATAGAATATTATTTGATTATCATCCGGTGACCACCGGGGCCAATTATATACCATACCGTTAGATGGTGATGCAATCAATTGAATGTTTAATCCGTCAATATCTGAAATATAAATGGAAGCCCAGAGTGAATCTGCCGGTTTTGACATAAATGTTATTTTTTTTCCATCATTTGAAACAGCAA
>JAGYMR010000100.1 GCA_018400515.1 Tangfeifania sp. | reverse complement strand
TCTGAAAAAACTGGAAGGTGAAAAGGGAAAAGAAGATCTTTCGAAACCCCTGAGTGAAATCGGAGAGAGCCGGGAGGGAATGCAAATGAGTTTTTATCAGTTGGATGATCCCGTATTGAAACAAATCCGGGACGAAATTGCAACCCTGAATGTGAACAATTTAACGCCGGTAGAAGCATTAAATAAATTGAATGAGATCAAGAAGCTGACCGGGCTGCGATAGGGGTTTCATTTTTTTTTTAATATTTTGTGATAACAAAAAAATAGCAATATATTTGCATCGCTTCAGAAACAGGGCTTCTGTTCAATATGCGAGAATAGCTCAGTTGGTAGAGCACGACCTTGCCAAGGTCGGGGTCGCGGGTTCGAGTCCCGTTTCTCGCTCAAATGTTTTCCATCGTTGGGAAAAGAGATAAAAAAACAGGGCTTTGACAGTTGCAAAGCCCTGTTTTTGTTGTTGTTGCTGTTAATTTATGGTCAGGTCGTAAGGAAGCCGGGCATAAATTCCGTTGAATTGTGCAGCTTCACGAAGGTGTTGGTAGTAGCGGTATTTCTCTCCAAGCTGCTTTTTCATCCACCAGTTCTGAATATTGTCCGTTCCTTTTTTGAAAAGTTCTTCAAAGGGATCCGGCTGGTGGGGGAGCGGAACCGTCCGGTAGTTTTCCAGGCCTTCCATTTCGGCTGCCAGCCGGATGGCTTCCTCCAGACCGCCAAAGGCATCAATCAGTCCGATCTCTTTGGCATTTTCACCGGTCCAGACACGGCCCTGTCCGATTTCGTCTACCTGCTCTTTGGTCATGTTACGCCCTTCAGCTACATGGGAAATGAACGTATCGTAGGTGCTTTCGATGTTTTGCTGCATGAGCTCCCTTTCATAATTGGTCATGGGACGTGTCAGTGAAATCAGGTCGGAATGTTCATTGGTTTTTACCACGTCGCTGGTGATTCCGAGTTTGTCATTCAGAAGCTCCTCCATGTTGGGAATCATTCCGAAAACCCCGATGGACCCGGTAATGGTGTTGGGATGGGCCACAATTTTGTCGGCAGGGCAGGCGATGTAATAGCCCCCTGAAGCAGCCACATTGCCAAAAGAAACCACCAGCGTCTTCTCCTCGGCAGCCAGTTTGGCTTCCCGCCAGATGACCTCTGAATCAAAAACGCTTCCTCCGGGGGAATTGATACGTAAGACAATGGCTTTATAGGTGCTGTCCTGGCGGACTTTCCGGATTTCCCGGCCAAGATCTTCCCCGATGATGACTTCATCACCCATCGGCATCCCGATGCTGCCGCTGGCATAAATAACGGCCAGTTTATTCCGGCTGTAGGATTGTTTCTCGCTTTTCACCTGAACGCCGGCATAGTCGGCGATGCTTATAACGGGAATCTTTTTGGTCCCTTCGATTCCGGCAATTTCCCGCAAATCATCCAGCACTTCATCTTTGTATTTGGACGCATCTGCCAGTCCGGCCTGCACAATTTCACCGCCTCTTTTAAACGTCTGGACTTCGTCCGCCAGCTGGTTCAACTGTTCCAAGGTAAGATTTCTTTTTTCCGAGATGCCCTGAAGCATGTGATTCCAGAGGCTGTTCATATACACCATTTGCTGTTCCCGGTTCTCCTCGCTCATTTTCTCCAGCATAAAAGGCTCTACGGCTGATTTGAATTTTCCGTGACGGACAATTTGCATTTCTACACCGATCTTTTCCATGGCATTGGTGTAAAAAAGCATCTCCCCGCCCAATCCGCGGAAATCAAAACTGCCCATGGGATGGATCACCACTTCATCGGCCACCGTAGCCAGATAATAAGCCTTTTGATCGTACATGTTGCCATAAGCATAGATGGGTTTGTCACAACTGTCTTTGAATGCTATGAGGGCATTCCGGATTTCCTCCACCGAGGCCATTCCGCCGTTTACAAAGGAGAGCTTTAAATAGACGCCTTTGATCCGGTCGTCTTTTGCGGCTTTCTTTAATGATTGCCGGATCTCATCGAGCCCGACGGTTTTCAGTTGTTCAAATCCCGGAATGTTGATGTCCTGAAAGGGATCATTCGGGGCACGATCCATTATTTGATGCGCCGTATTCAGCACAAGCATCGAATGGGGTCTTACAGTGACCTTTTTTTCAGTAGCGGCGACCATAACGCCGACAACAATGAAGAAAAGAAGAAAGCCAATCAGCGATACTGCAATGATTCCCACCACAGTAGCCAGTACATTTTTAAAAAAATCTTTCATTTGAATATAATTTACTTAAATATTTAATAATTAACTATTTAAAAAACTCTTTTCAAAGGAATTTAACCCCTTTTACCCCCCGAACTTTTTCCCTGTTGCTGAAATGAGCATCTGCTGTTTACAGCATTTTCAAGAAAGTGAGCAAAAAGCTCCATGGCTGAAAAAAAATTACTGCTAATTGTGGTTCTCCCGTTACCGCGGGGAAAAAGCACATGGAACGAGCCCCGGATGCGGCTGCAGGGCATTCTTTCCAATTCCTGCCAAAGCGTTCACCCCACACCGGACCGGAGCTATTACCACGGCAAAGTAACGAATCTTCCCCCAAAATAAAACAGCGCGGGATAAATATTCGTTAAGCAATGGTTTTTTTATATAATACATCGCATTCTCACAGTTGCGGGGATCAAAACCTTTGGTTACTTTTGTATACAAACCAATTTGTAAAAAAAAATGTCGGCACACAGCGAAATAAGAAAAGTGACCACCCACCGGTTATCGGAAATGAAACTGAGGGGAGAAAAGATTGCCATGTTAACGGCCTACGATTTCAGCATGGCCAGTTTAGTGGATGAAGCAGGTTTGGATGTTGTCCTGGTAGGAGATTCCGCCTCGAATGTGATGGCAGGTAATGAAACGACCCTTCCCATCACCCTCGACCAGATGATCTATCACGGAGCTTCCGTGGTAAAAGGGGTGAAGCGGGCCCTAGTAGTCGTTGACCTGCCGTTTGGTACGTATCAGGGGAACTCGCGGGAGGCTTTAATTTCGGCAATACGCATCATGAAAGAGACCGCCGCCGATGCCGTTAAACTTGAAGGAGGCTCAGAGGTCATTGAATCCGTCAATCGGATATTATCAGCAGGAATTCCTGTAATGGGGCATCTGGGACTGATGCCGCAATCCATTCATAAATTTGGCACTTATACCGTCCGGGCAAAAGAGGAGGCAGAAGCCGGAAAACTCTATAACGACGCCAAACTACTGGAAGAGGCAGGATGCTTTGGGATTGTCCTGGAAAAAATCCCTGCAAAACTGGGAGAAAAGGTGGCCCAAGAACTTAAGATTCCGGTTATCGGCATTGGAGCCGGATCCGGTGTTGACGGTCAGGTTCTTGTAATCCATGACATGCTGGGGCTCACCCAGCAATTCTCCCCCCGCTTTTTACGGCGTTACCATAACCTGGCCGCCGAAATTAAAGGGGCGGTAGGAACCTATATCAAAGATGTTAAATCCCTGGATTTCCCCAACGAGAAAGAGCAATATTAGGCCAGCAAGAGCGAACATGCCAATGACTATCCCGCCGGGGCACTATTTTTCCTCCGGCGATCGCAATGGCAACCGTAAAAAAATAAAATTAACCATTTTCAAAGGATTGCTGTGGAGGTAATATACGAAGATAACCATATCATTGCCGTGAACAAGGAGTGTGGAGAACTTGTACAAACCGATATTACCAATGAGCGGACCCTGGTGGATGAAATGAAGGATTACCTGAAAAAAAAGTATAACAAACCGGGAAATGTGTTCGTCGGCCTTCCACACCGCCTCGACCGGCCTACCAGTGGAGTGGTTTTACTGGCCAAAACAGGGAAAGCCCTCGACCGGCTGAATAAAATGTTCCAGGAAAGGGAGCAGATCAGAAAGACCTACTGGGCGGTGGTTAACAAACGCCCCCCCAAACATTCCGATACGCTGGAACATTTTCTGAAAAAAAACAAAGCAAAGAATAAAAGTTTTTCCTATTCCGAACCAATCCCCGGGGCGAAATACGCACGCCTGAGTTACCGGCATGTTGCCAGCATCCAGAAATACCATCTGCTTGAGATTGATCTTTTCACCGGCAGGCATCACCAAATCAGGGTCCAGTTGAGTACCCTCAACATGCGTATCAAAGGGGATCTGAAATACGGATTTCCCCGGTCCAACAAAAACAAAGGGATCCATTTACATGCCCGCAAGCTGGAGTTCCTGCATCCTGTAAAAAAGGCCCCTGTGACAATCATAGCTGATCCTCCGGACGACCCGGTATGGAGCGAATTCATGAAACTTTTCAGAGAAAACAAATTCAGCCCAGTGATCCCGGTCTGAAGGCAAAGGGCAATAAATTTTCAACCCCGCCAAACACCTCAATCTTTTCTTTTCCGTCCAAAATAATCCGGATTTTTTTCTGAAAACGAAATTCCGTTTCAAGAAGGGCCTGCCGGCAGGAACCACAAGGCCTTACCGGACCATCGACAAGCCCTTTCCGGTTGGATGCTGTTACCGCTATGGCAGTTACAGGCACTTTGGAAAAATTTGCATTGGCATAATAAAGCGCAACCCGCTCGGCGCAAACGCCCGAGGGGAAAGCCGCATTCTCCTGATTGTTTCCCCGGATGATTTGGTCATTTTCCAGGCGCAAGGCAGCACCAACAAAAAACCCTGAATAAGGGGCATAACCCTCCCGTGCAGCCTCCCGTGCAGCAAGAATCAATTCCTGGTCTTCCGGATTTAAAGCATCAAGGCGGTCGTATTCATATACGAAAATCCGAAATTCATTCGTTCGCATTTCAGAAAATTTAACTTGACATGCAATTTTACAAAAAAAAGAAGGAACAGCATGGAAATGCCCCCGAAATAACCGGAAATTCACGTGCAGTTGTTCATAAAAAATTCGGCACAACAAAAATAATGCGCCGGAAGCCATTATTTTTACCGAAGATGAAACAAGCATGGCAATGATGGTCCCCCCGTAAAGGGAAAAAAGTTTCGGGATTTGGGCCGAAGAAGAAAGTGATATCCGTTCCATCGGAAAGCTGGATTCACTCAAAGGTCTTTCCCTGGTTTTTTACTGATCGTAAAACAATAAAGGATCAATACGAACCAGGAGGAAAAAAACAGCCGTTGGAGAGCCATGAACCCGGGAGAAAACCGGTGCTTTTCACCCGGAAGTGAAAGGATGGATAATGAACGGAATTACTAATGAGGATACATAAAAAATTCATGAAGGAATGAGAAACTTCTTTTTCATAATTTATTTTCTTTTCTTGGCAATGGCTGGACATGCCCAGCACAACCGGCTGGAATACATTAATAGATACCAGGATCTTGCCATTAAAGAGATGGAACGAAGCGGGATCCCGGCCAGCATAAAAATGGCCCAGGCCTGTCTTGAATCAGGCTACGGGAACAGCGAACTTTCCCGGAAATCAAATAACCACTTCGGCATCAAGTGCAAAAGGCACTGGAAAGGGAAAAAAATTTATTACGATGACGACCGGAAAAACGAATGCTTCAGAAAATACAAATCCGTAAAAGCATCCTTCACTGACCACACCGATTTTTTAATGTCCAATCCGCGATATGCCTTTTTATTTGAGCTTCAGCCCGGCGATTACAAAGGATGGGCCCGGGGGTTGAAGAAAGCAGGTTATGCCACCGCCCCGCACTACGACAAACGGTTGATAAAGATCATAGAGGAGAATAAACTATACAAGCTTGATTCCAAACAGGGAATCCGTCCCCTGCTGGCTTATCATGGAAAACAGGCACTGAACCGGGATATGAACCAGGGAATAACCATCAATCCCTTCCAGGTTCATGAAATTATTAAGATCAATGACATGGAAGCAGTGATTGCCCGTGAGTCTGACACTTACGAAATCATTGCGGAGGAACTGGACATGGAGGCGTGGGAGCTTTACAAATACAACGACCGGCCGGAGGGGTACCAACCACGACCGCGGGAGGTTATCTATACTGAACGAAAAAAACGCCGGGCACCACGAAATTTTCTCACCCATGAAGTCCGGGAAGGGGAAACCATGCATTACATTTCGCAACTTTACGGAATCCGGTTAAAACCGCTGTACCGCAGAAACCGGATGGATTACAGTATGAAGGTAAGTCCGGGAGATGTGGTATACCTGCGGAAAAGAAAACCGGCCCACTAAAAACAGCCTGTTTCTTCTTACCTTTATGGTATGGGAAAACGAAAAACTATATCCGGGCTTGGAAAAATATTTTTGAAAAACATTCTCTTTCCGCTGCTTACAGCCTTCATCATTTACATTGCAGCCGCCCTGGTATTATCGTTCACTCCCACCCATCCCGGAGAAAAAGCATGCCCTTCCGGAACCCCCATCTTTATCACCTCAAACGGAGTACACCTCGACATAATAATCCCTGTGGAAAGCCTGGAACCGGAATTTCGTTCGCAACTTCAGGTTCCGGAGAGTTCCCGGTATGTCTCCTTTGGATGGGGCGATAAAGTGTTCTATCAAAAAACCCCTGAATGGAAAGACCTCTCCTTTCCGGTTGCTTTCAGGGCACTCTTCCTGCAAAGTGAAACGGCCATGCATGTGACGCAAATTCACCGCCGTTACCCCGGCTGGGAGGAGATAAATCTCTGCAGCGAACAACTTGATATCTTAAACCGCTACATCGAAAATTCCTTCAAAAAATCAAGTGAAGGAAAAATACAAAAATGTAAATTCCCGGGCTATACATCCTCGGATGATTTTTACGTTGCCAAAGGAAGTTTCTCCCTCTTTAAAACCTGTAATGTCTGGACCAGCAATGCCCTGAAAGAAACCGGCATAAAAACCGCAGTCTGGTCGCCTTTCGATTTCGGGGTTTTGCACCACCTTCGTAACCGTTCGTTGCAAAAAGTCCCATGGAGGCCGGATAAAACGAAATAAAACTCCGGGGGACAGAAAAGGCCGGAGGAAGCTATCAACAAAGGGAGAATAAAAACAGCGGATTATTGCTTTTGTTCCTCCAGCAATGAAAGGACAATCTTCTCTACATCCCCCATGGTAAATCCACAACTCCTGCGCAGTCGTCCCAAACGTTCGTTCCGTGAGACACCCGGAGGAATATCTAACCGGCTTTTCAAAACCTCCACCGGGACATGGTGGTTGTCGGCCACCTCCCCGAGGGTATGAAATCCCCTGATATGCAGTGAATGTTCCTCCCTGTGTTCATGGGAACCCGCAGCAGGCGCTTCCGGAGCTTCCCGGACAGGATCCTGTTGTTCCGCAGCCGCCGGGATCTCTTCCACAGAGCGCCGGGACCTCCCCCGTTGAACACGTTGTCCCTCCGGATTCGTTACCTGAACCGTTCCGGGCTGTTTCATGGTTCCGGCTTTTGAATTAAAGAATGCATTCCGGCCAGCCCCCCTTCCCTGGCGGTGAATGGGTTCCCCGATTTCAGGACGCAGAAAAAATAGGACAAACACCAGGAATGTACTCAAAAGGACCAAAACGGAAACAAAGGCCACCCTTATCCGGGTTTTAGGTATAAGCCGCCGGATCATGCAAACAATCTGCTTCCAGTGAAAGACAATATGTAATATCAACAGCACCGACAAAGATATGCCCAGGATTAAATGGATGAACCCCCATTCATGCCGGTCGAGTCCAAACAGGGTCATATCGAGGTTCTCCCCAAAACGTTCCCATCGCCCCTCCCCTGACAACAAGACATAACGAATAAGGAAACCGATAACTGCCAAAGCAACCATCACCACAAACATCAAAATATCAATTATTATATTTACTTTCAGACGGGTTTCCGGTTTCATTTTCCTGTTTTTATTGAAATAAAATAAAGTTGCATGTCTGTAATTCAATCAAGTATTAATTCCTGACACCCATTTTAAAAAAGGCCATGGAACTATCGCTTTTCTGTAAACATTATTTTTGAAGCCGCATTCTCAGCAGCTTTTACCAGCGGATAACCTGCAGGCGAAGCGGTAAGCAGCGGATGCGTTCCAAACTGGGCAGTCAGCAGGGTATTTAAAGTCATTTTGTTCTGAACGATGATTCCCAGGGTGTTGGTCAGTTCACCTGCTGAAAGGCCGCCATAAACCTCACCGCCTAAAATCACACCCGATTCTTTGGCCACCAATAATTTGACGTATTGCTTGTGGGTATCCTTCAGGGTCCCGGGGTGCCTGTCAATGCCTTCAAAGGTACCCGTGACAAAATCGAAATTCTCCTTGCCGGCCAGGGTCTCTGTAATTCCGGCGACTCCGAAGCCCGTGTTGCCGATGGCCGTTGAAAAAATGGAGATGGTACCGATAAATGTTTTTATCGCCGACAGCTTAAAGAGGTTCATGCCAGCAATGCGGGCCTCAGCGCAAGCCGTTGAGGCCAGCATGACCGGGGTAGGTTTCCGGGTAATAAAATCCCGTTTTTCAGCACAATCCCCTACCGCAAAAACATGCGGATCTTCGGTGCGCATATAATCATCCACCTTAATAAAGCCCTTTTTGCTCACCGCCAAACCGGCTTCCCGGGCAAGCGCCGAATTCGGATGGTATCCCAGGGAGAGAATCACGGCGTCCGCCTCCAGCCGCTCCCCATTTTCCAACAAAACACCATCGGCCGATTCATTTCCGGTGATTTCCGAAACCAGGGCTCCCGTTAAAATTTTCACGCCCCGCTCTTTCAGGAGTTCTTCCGCCCTTACGGCGATATCCCTGTCAAAGGCCAATCCAAGAATGTTAGGCAACTTTTCAACCAATGTTACCTCCTTTCCTGCCTTCTTCAGTTCGTCCGAAATTTCAACACCGATAAAACCGGCACCAATGGTGATAATTTTTTCAAATCCCTTCAGTTTCGATTGCATCCCATCCAGGTAGCCTTTATTTTTCGGAACGGTGAAAACATTTTCTTTTTCAGCGCCTTTGAGCCATTGGGGTTGAATGGGGGTGGAGCCGGTCCCGATCACCAGCTTCTCATACGAAATTGCTTTCCCCGATTTAAAAAGTACCATTTTATCTTCCAGATGGATCGATTCCGCTTCATCAACCACCATTTCAATATTGCTGGCTTCAAACATTTTCCCGGCCGGCAAAATATCATTATCGGAACTCCCCACAGATCCGAAAATATAGGGTATGCCGCAGGGAATAAGCGTTTTGGGATTCAATGTGGCAACGACAAACTTCTTTTCGGGATACACCCTTTTTCCTGTTAAAGCAGTGACCAATCCCGCTGCACTGCTTCCGATCACCAAAACATCGGCGAATAATTTCTCCTGATTCATA
>JAGYMR010000010.1 GCA_018400515.1 Tangfeifania sp. | reverse complement strand
TTCACGCGTAATGGTAATCGGATCGTAAATCATCCCGTTTTCTGCCCTTTTTACAGTTGTTACCTGGTGGGCCTGTTCTTCAATGTTCATATTTTTGTGAATAACCCCGATGCCTCCTTCACGGGCAATGGCAATGGCCATTTTATTTTCTGTAACCGTATCCATCGCAGCCGTGACGATAGGCGCATTGATAGTGATGGAACGCGAAAACCGGGAGGTGAGATCAACATTGCGGGGTAAAACCTCTGAAAACGAAGGAACTAACAGGACGTCATCAAAGGTTAACCCTTCAAAAGCTATTTTTTCAGAAAAAAATGACATGTGCTTCTGTTTTTATATTTATATTAAAGCGCAAAACTACAAAAAAATAGGTTAGTACGATTGATTTTATTTGGGATTGCAGCCTGGAAGTTTGAAAAAAATGTTAAACAATTTTTTTGATAAAACATTTTTCCTGGCAAAAAAATCTCCAAAAAATGAATCGGCAACGTTTTTCTTTTTTTCATAAGGGGAAACAGTGAACCTGTAAAAAAGATTTTTTAATTTGTGCTGGCAATGGATGATTTTTCAAAAATATTAAGCCGCTTCTGGGGGTATTCCCGGTTCCGCCCTTTACAGCGGGAGATCATTGCGTCCGTTTCCGAAGGAAAGGATACCCTCGGGTTAATGCCCACGGGGGGTGGAAAATCGATCACCTTTCAGGTTTTTTCGTTGTCGCGGGAAGGTATCTGCATTGTCATAACACCCTTGATAGCGCTGATGAAAGATCAGGTCCACAACCTTCAGAAAAAAGGAATCAAGGCCCTGGCCATTCATAGCGGGATGTCGCCTTATGAAATTAAAGTCACGCTCGATAACGCGGTGTGGGGGGATTACAAATTTCTTTACATCTCACCCGAACGGTTAAGTTCGGCGTTTTTTAAAGAGCGTCTTGAAAAAATGGATGTGAACCTGGTAACCGTTGATGAGGCGCATTGCATTTCACAATGGGGGTATGATTTCAGGCCCAGTTACATGAACATTATTTCGCTCAGGGATGTTCTTCCGGGCGTGCCGTTTCTTGCGTTAACCGCTACCGCCACTCTGCAAGTGACCAAAGACATTCAGGAGAAACTTGGTTTTGTGGTGGCCAACGTTCTGAAAATGTCTTTTCAGCGCGAAAATTTGAGCTACCTGGTGCGGCGGCGGGAGAATAAAGCGGGTTACCTGCTCGATACCCTTCAGAAGGTCAAAGGGGCAGGGATTGTTTATGTGCGCAGCCGGAAAGGGACCCGCGAGGTGGCGGATGCCCTGAAAAAAAACGGGATCGCAGCCGATTTTTACCATGCGGGATTGAGTACGGTGGTGCGAAGCGAAAAGCAGGATGCCTGGTTAACAGGAAAGATCCGCGTCATTGTCGCTACCAATGCGTTTGGCATGGGGATCGACAAACCGGATGTACGGTTTGTCATTCACATGGATCCGCCCGATTCCCTGGAAGCCTATTTCCAGGAGGCAGGAAGGGCCGGGCGCGACGGGAATAAAGCAGCGGCTGTTCTGCTTTATAGTGATGCCGACACCACCAAACTTAAAAAACATGTGAAGGTCGCATTTCCTGAGATCCCGGCCATCAAGAAAATTTACCAGGCCCTGTGCAACTATTTTCAAATTGCTGTAGGATTTGGAAAGGGGCAGGTTTTTTCGTTCAGTCTCCAGGAGTTTTCGCAGGCCTATAAATTTCAGCAGCGCATGGTCTACAACAGCCTGAAAATCCTGCAGCGGGAGGGGTACCTTGATTATACCGAAGAGATCGACAGCCCTTCGCGCATCTTTTTTCCGGTTTCCCGGGATGATCTTTACAAATTTCAGGTGGCCAATGCGCAACTGGACGGTTTTATTAAGCTGGTCTTGCGTTCGTATTCCGGACTATTCAGCGGCTATGTCCCGGTGGATGAGGAGCTGCTGGCCCGCCGGGCCGGGATTGATCAGGAGACGGTATACATGTATTTGAAACACCTCCGGAAATCCGGGATCCTCGATTATGTGCCGCGGAACAGAACCCCCTATATCTATTTCAGCAGGGAACGCATTCCCCCCGCCCGGATGAAAATTTCCAAAGCGAACTACGATGACCGGAAGAAGGAGTTCTTAAACCGGATCCGGGCGGTGATCCATTATGCCACATCCGAGACAACCTGCCGGAGCCGGCTGTTGCTGGATTATTTTGGCGAGACCGGATCGCCCGATTGCGGTACCTGCGATGTATGCCAGACAGTGAATCGTATGCACCTGAGCTCCTTTGAGTTTGCGGAGATCAGCAGGCAGGTTCAGAAGATTCTTGAAACGCCGGCGGTGTATGAACAGCTTTTGCTTCAATTGAAAGGGGATCAGGAGAAAATGCGCGAAGTGGTGAAATGGCTTATTGATAATCACCGGATCCGCCTGCGGGTGGATGGAAAAATGGAGTGGAACGAAGCGTGAAACGGGCACTTGCCGGGCGGATGGTTTCTGCAACGCTTAACTGCTGAGAACGCTCTCTTTCCGGGGAAGACCTTTCCGGGCGTGCTGTTTTTTTCCGCCGGAGGCAGGTTCCCCGGATCCTGTTCCGGTCTGTCGATAAGAAGATCGCCCAAGCATTCTTAAAAATCTTTTTTACTTTTGCACTGATTTATAAAAAAGAAAAGATTCAACCGGTTTTTCCGGAATACGAAAAAGGATTCAACGCTCTCCGACTTTCAGGGAAGCATCCAGCCGGTTTTTTCCAAAGAGGAAAAAGGGACAATAATTGCTTAAATAATATTGGGTACATAATGAGCGGGACAGATTATAATCAGCTGGTATATTCAAAAAATGTGGTCGAGTTTGTCACGGTGGCCAATGAGTTCTGCAGCACGGTGGAAAAAGTTAATGAGACGCCTGTTAGCGAGCGTCTGAAGAAACTTCAGCGCATTTTGCCGCTGCTTTATCTCAAAGCCACCCTGCTTCCCAAAACGGAAAAGATGCTGGATGAAGCGCTGGAAAAATTTGTCACTGAAATGGATTACAATCTTCTGCATCAGCGCTGGCTGCAAGCACTGGGAGAACACGACAATTATTACGAAGTTTTTGATCCGAACATTCAGTTTGGAGAAGAGACAGTCACTGCCAGCATTTCGGAGAGTTTAATGGATATTTTCCAGGATTTGAAAGATTTCCTGAAAAATTACAGCATGGGCGACGAAGCAATTATGAACGACGCCCTTTCGGAGTGTGTGATTCACTTTGAAGATTTCTGGGGGCAACGGCTGGTAAATTTGCTGCGGGCGGTTCACATGCTTGTTAACGGCGATGTTGATTTTTCTGAAGGAGGGCAGGACGAGGAGGTTCCTCCCGGTACCGGAAAAGCGGAGTGGCTGGATAAGTTCTGGAACAATAACAGGAATGAGGAGTGAAAAAATGTTTAAAGAAAGAATAACAACCGAAGAACTGACCGGGTTACCACGGGGGCGGTTCGAGGGAAAGATACACGTGATCGAAAAGCCGGATCAGGTCCGGGGTGCTGCCCGTTTTCTGGCATCTTTTCCGGTGATCGGATTTGACACGGAGACGCGCCCCTCCTTTAAAAAAGGGGTTATCAACAAGGTGGCCCTTTTACAGTTATCCACCCCGGGGGAGGCTTTTTTATTCCGGCTTCACAGGATCGGACTGCCGGCGCCCCTGCGGAAGCTGTTTGCCAATCCCCGCATTTTGAAACCGGGAGTGGCCATCCGGGATGATATCAAGGGGCTCCGGGAGATTAGTGAGTTTAATCCCCGGGGGTTCATCGAACTGCAGGATTATGCAAAGGATCTGGGAATCCAGAATTTCAGCCTTAAGAAACTGGTTGCCATCACCTGCGGGTTCCGGATCTCCAAATCGCAGCAATTGTCGAACTGGGAGGTCTCTTCACTTACGGAAGCCCAGCAGGTTTATGCAGCCACCGATGCGTGGGCGGCGTTGAAAATTTATGAGCATTTTTCAAATGAGTAATCCCAAATTTTCAGAAATGATCCGGATCGTGCTGAAATCCGGAAAGGATCAATCGCTGAAACGTTTTCACCCCTGGGTATTTTCAGGAGCGATAAAAAAAATTTACGGAACGCCTGCCGAAGGTGCCCTGGTGAAGGTCTATTCCAATAAAGATGAATTTCTGGGGCTCGGGCATTATCAAACCGGATCCATTGCCGTGCGCATTGTCTCTTTTTCGGAAACGGTCCCGGATTATGATTTCTGGAAAAGAAGGATCCGCAATGCCTGGGAATACCGGAAGGCCGCAGGGGTCATCCGTGACGGGAAAACCAATGTTTTCCGGCTCATTCATGCCGAAGGGGACGGAATGCCGGGGCTGATCGTTGATTTTTACAACCGAACTGCAGTGATGCAGCTATATTCGGTAGGGATGTACCTCATCCGGCAGGAGCTGGTCAGGGCATTCAAAGAGGTGTTGGGCGACCGGTTAAAGGCTGTTTACGACAAAAGTGAAAAATCCCTTGCTTATAAGCAGGATGTTGAACCCGCCAACGGCTATTTGTGGGGAACAACCGCCGGAACGGAGGTCATGGAATATGGGTTGAAGTTCAGGGTCGACTGGATCGGGGGACAAAAAACCGGTTTTTTTATTGACCAGCGGGAAAACCGGCGGCTGGTTCAGCAATATGCCGGCAACCGGGATGTGCTGAACATGTTCGGGTATACCGGCGGTTTTTCGGTTTATGCGTTGCAGGGGGGTGCCCGCCTGGTTCATTCGGTGGACTCCTCAGAAAAAGCGATTGAGCTGACCCAAACCAATGTGGAAATGAACTTTCCGGAGGATCGCCGGCATAAAGCTTTTGCGGCAGATGCTTTTGAATATCTGAAGCATATCAGGGACCAATACGATATGATCATTTTGGATCCGCCGGCATTTGCACGGCACCGGAATACAATGCATCAGGCCCTTCAGGGATACAAACGGCTCAATGTACGGGCATTTGAACAGATCAGGAGCGGCGGACTCCTGTTTACTTTTTCCTGTTCGCAGGTCATTTCGAGGGACCGTTTCCGGGAGGCGGTTTTTTCGGCCGCTGCCATTTCCGGACGTACCGTGCGTATCCTCCATCACCTGGGACAGCCTCCCGATCATCCGGTCAATATATATCATCCCGAAGGGGAATATTTAAAGGGACTGGTTTTGTATGTGGAAGATTAAGTTGGATCTTTTGAATTTAAAATATAAATTGCAATCATGATGAAAGGGAAGGAACTTGCAAGAAAATACAACGCCCGGTACTTCGGCTGGTCGATTTTCCAAAAAATAGAATCCCTGACAGGGGATCATCCCGGCAAAGTCCTTTTTACCACTAGTTTTGGGTATGAGGACCAGGTCATAACGGATATTATTTTCACGAACAATTTGCCGGTAAAGGTAGTGACACTCGACACCGGCCGCATGTTTGAGGAAACCTACAAAGTTTTCCGCAGCACCCGTGAGAAATATGGAAAGCCCATCCGGGTTTTTTTCCCGCCGGCAGACAAAGTGGAAAAATTGTTAAATGAAAAAGGACCTTTTAGTTTCTATGAGTCGGTGGAAAACCGGAAAGAGTGCTGTTTTATTCGGAAGGTGCTGCCGCTGCAGCGGGCATTGAACGGAAATGAAATCTGGATTACCGGTCTCCGGGCTTCACAATCGACTTACCGGAGTGATTTGGAGGAGTTTGAATGGGATGAGGCTAATCAGATAATAAAATACAATCCGTTGATTAACTGGAGCCTTGAGGAGGTAAAAGATTACGTAAAGAAACATCATGTACCCTATAATGTGCTTCACGATCAGGGGTATGTAAGCATTGGCTGCGAGCCCTGTACTCGCGCTATCCGTCCCGGTGAGGATTTCCGGGATGGCCGCTGGTGGTGGGAGAAGAACTCCGGGAAAGAGTGCGGATTGCACGAAAACGAATGATCCGGTTTCCGGGCGGAGCCTCGCTGTTTGGGGCTGTCGCTTGTCGGGACGGATTTCAAATCCGTCAAAGCAGATTATTAAGGATTTCCATGAAGAAAAGAATTTTTCCAATAGCATAATAAAATTTCAAATGGGTTTTTATGAGGGATTGGAGAATTATTTATAAAGACTGGTGTCCGGAGTATCAGCCAGTGAGGGAAGCCCTTTGCACCCTGGGCAACGGTTATTTTGCCACACGGGGTGCAGCTGAGGAAGCCCGGGCCGGAGGGCCTCATTATCCGGGAACCTATCTGGCCGGCGGTTATAACCGAATGACTTCGGCGGTTTCGGGCCGGCAGGTGGAGAATGAAGATCTGGTCAACTGGCCCAATTGGCTGAGTCTCTCCTTTCGCGTGGATGGTGGCCCCTGGTTTGATACTGATCAGGTTAAGATCCTTTCTTTTCGGCAGAACCTGGAGCTCAACAAGGGCGTTTTACAGCGCATTATTGATTTTGTTGATGCGGAAGGCCGGGAGACCTCGCTGGTGAGCCGGCGGCTGGTGCATATGAAATATCCGCATCTGGCAGCCATTGAATGGAAACTGACGCCGCGGAACTGGTCCGGAAAGATTGAAATTCGGTCGGCTCTTGACGGAACCGTTACCAATACGGGGGTGGACCGTTACAAGGCCCTTAAAGGGGAGCATCTGCAGCCGGTGAAGACCCGGCAGATTGACGATGAGCGCATACTCCTGGTCACCCGCACCCGGCAGTCAAAGATCCGGATGGCTCAGGCGGCCCGGACCCGTGTTTTTATTGAAGACCGCGAATACTCACCCTGTAGGGAAACAACCGAAGCGGATGGTTACATTGCGCAAAAACTTTTTTTTGACTGTGAGGAGGGAAAAAGGATTCGTATTGAGAAGGTGGTATCGCTTTATACTTCCCGCGATCCGGCCATCAGTGAACCCGGTCTGGAGGCGGAGGATGCCCTTCTGACTGCGGAAAGTTTTGAGCAGTTATTGAAAAGTCATGTTAAGATCTGGGAACAACTGTGGTACCGTTGTGACCTGGAGCTCCTGGAAGGGAAGTACACCCAGAAGATTCTACGGCTTCATGTTTTTCATATTCTGCAGACCGCCTCCATCAATACCATTGACCTGGATGTAGGGATCCCTGCCCGCGGATGGCATGGTGAAGCTTACCGGGGCCACATCTTCTGGGATGAACTGTTTGTTTTTCCGTTTCTGAACTTTCAGCTTCCCGAACTGGCCCGTTCGTTGTTGAAATACAGGTACCGCCGTTTGCCGGCAGCGCGTCGTGCTGCCCGGGAAGTTGGTTACAAGGGGGCGATGTTTCCATGGCAAAGCGGCAGCAATGGCCGTGAAGAGAGTCAGGAGCTCCATCTGAATCCCAAATCGGGAAAATGGGATGAGGATGATACTTATTTGCAACGGCATGTCGGTGCTGCCATTGCCTACAATATTCATCAGTACTTTGAAGCCACCCGGGATCTTGAGTTCATGTCTTTTTACGGCGCGGAGATGTTGCTGGAAATTGCCCGGTTCTGGTCAAGTGCAGCCATCTGGAATGCCGCACGCGGCCGTTATGAGATTCACGGCGTGGTGGGACCCGATGAATTTCATACCCGGTATCCCGGTTCGGATACTCCCGGATTGAAAAACAATGCTTACACCAATATCATGGCAAGCTGGGTGCTTCACCGGGCACTCCAGATGCTCGGCCACCTTTCTGAAACGCGGAAAAAGGAGCTGTTCGATGAACTTGAGATTACCCGGAAAGAGCTTGACCGCTGGGATAAGATTTCCCGGAGGATGTTTGTGCCTTTCCACGATAAGGGCATCATCAGCCAGTTTGAAGGATACGGGGAGCTGAAAGAGATCGACTGGGAGATGTACCGTAAAAAGTACGGAGATGTTCACCGGATGGACCGGATCCTCAAAGCGGAAGGAGATTCTGCCAATGATTATAAAATCGCGAAGCAGGCCGATGTACTCATGTTGTTTTACCTTTTTTCGCAGGAACAGCTGGAAGCGATTTTTAACCGGTTGGGATATCCATTTGATCCCTCTTATATTCCGGGAAACGTCAATTATTACATCCGTCGCAGCTCTCATGGTTCAACGCTCAGCCGGCTGGTCAATTCCTGGGTGCTTGCCCGCTCCGATCGTGAACAGTCGTGGGAATCCTTCCAGGAGTCGCTGAAAAGCGATTTTGAAGACATACAGGGAGGAACCACCTCCGAAGGCATTCACCTCGGGGCCATGGCAGGAACCGTTGATATTGTCCAGCGGTGTTATACGGGACTTGAGATTCGGAACGGCGTGTTGTGGATCAATCCACAACTGCCGCATGAACTACGTTATCTGAAAATGCGCATCCGTTACCGGGGTCACTGGATCGGAATGCTGCTGGATCAGAAGAATCTGGAAGTTACTTTTGAAACCGGCTGGTCCCCCCGGGTGAGAATCGGATTCCGGAATAAGATCTATGTTTTTGGCGAGGGAGATCAGAAAGTTTTTTCCCTGAAATGATCTTATTTTTCAGCGGCCGATACCAGTAATTTAATGATCCGGTTGAACGTATTTTGGGGGTTTCCTGCTTCCAGACGTCCCCAGTTTCCCCGGGCGCTGGATAAAATCAGACGCTGTCCGGGGATCATGACCATGTTATTGCCGCCGGCGCCGATTGTCATAAAGGTGTCATCGGGTGCATCCGGCCAGGTTTTTGAGCGGGGGTGCAAACGCCCTTTTCCGTTAAACCACCAGTTAAAGCCATAGATCCCCGCCCCATACCGGGTAAAGTGATCCGATCCCCCTCCGAAGGAACCGATTTTCAAATAGTCATTGGTTGCCGCACTTTTGTTGGTCGGAGGTAATTTTTCCGGGGTTTGGGGTTTCATGTATTTCCTGAAATATTTTGCCGGAAGCAGCTGCCGGTTATTCCATTCTCCCCGGTTGATCCAGAACAGTCCCAGCCGGGCAAAATCCCGGACCGAGGCATAAATTCTTGGCTTTTCCTTCGGGAAGGAAGGATGATCCTGAAATTGCAAGGCCCCCAGCCTGCTGAGAAACACTTTTTCGGGATCTTCCCGGAATATCTTGTCAAACAGGCTTTTCTGGTAAAGCTGGATGGCAAAATCATTGTATGCCCATGCCTTGCCCGGCTTTTCGGGGCGTGCATATCCGCTGGTCATATTGGCCAGGTGATAAAATTCCATGGACTGGTCTTTTTCGTTTAACTCCCATCCCAGGTTTTTGATCTTATAATGTACCCCCGGGATTTTTCCCTCCTCGATGGCAAAGAATAAGAGGGTGCTGAATATTGGTTTGACGGAAGAGAGCCAGTCCGATTTGGATTCCTGGTTTCCCCAGCTTAGGATCACAGATCCCTCTTTGATAATGCACCCCCGGCCTCCCAGCAGGAGGGAGATCGAATCCAGTTTCTGCCGGTCCATTCCAAAGTGGGCGGGGTTTTTCTCCGGCCAGGATTTTCCCGGAAAATGTGAGGTTTGCGCTTTGGAGAAATAGGTCAAACAGGTAAAGAGGGTTATAAGGAAAATGGAGCCTCTTTTGCAGGTATGTCTCATAAAAATGAATTTAATTTTTTTTGAATGGTTAAATATTTGATAATTAGTTTAACTGTCTCTTTTTTGTCAATTCCTGCCGCGCAAAACTTTTCCCGGAAATCATTAAAAAGGGGTTGTCTTTCTTGTGAACCAAAATCATCATAGCAGGACTTTTGCAAAAAGTCAGAAAAAAGATTCTTTCTCCCGGGAAATAACATCCCCGTTGGAGGAGGACTAGTCAGAAGCCAGAAAAGAGACTGCTTTTTTCTGCCAAACAAAACAATCTGGTTGTGGCAGGACCTATTTTTAAAAGTCGGAACAAGGAATTACTTTTTCCGTGTAAACAAAACAACCCAGTCGCTGGAAGGATCTCCGGGAGGTGATCCGATAACAAATTCACTGTTTTCTTCGAAGATTACCTTCCGGGGTTTTCCCTCGAATTTTCCGCTCCGGGGATTGAACCATTGTTGGAGAAACCGGCCCGGGGCAGGGACCTTCAGTTTTCCTGTATGAACGGCCACCGGGTAATAGACGGAGTAAATCTCATTCTCTTTGGCAAAAACTTTTCCTCCATAGGTGCCGTTTTTTCCTTCAAATGTGCTTTCGCCCGAAAGCAGATCATCAGCCGGAGCCATTTCGTGGAAAGGCAAATGGTCGATGAGAAAATTTCTGGCATGCCGCATGTATTCCCATAAGGGTTCATATTTTCTGAAATCCTCCGTATCCAGCAGTTCATCGAGGATAAATTCAATCTGGGCGCCGGAAAAATAGACCGGCCAAAGGAACTCTTTCCGGTGCCGGTCCGCATTTTCCCGGTTGGTTCTGTCGGGAAAGAATTCATCCATTCCGATCACCAGCGGATTTTTCCGGGAAACATTCCTGAAATATTCGATGGCCGATATGTCGCGGGTCTGGAACGACGTGACACAAAAGTTTTCATCCCCGGCAAAAGGTTCCCAGGCCTCCCGCACCTCGTGGGCATGGTGAACCGTGATGGGATGGTGGTAGGGGTCGAGCGAGGCGATGTATCCGGCGAATGATTTGACCGTTTTGGGATGCAGCCTGAATTTCAGGTTGTATTCTTCAGAGAGGTTCCATTGCAGTGCGGGGTGGTGTGCAAAGCGGGCGATCATCTCGCGGTAGAACAATTTTCGTTCGGTTCCCAGTTTCCCGTTATCCAGTTCCCTTTTATTGGGTTCTTCTGCCTCGTTCAGGACGAAGTGCAAAAAGATGTTTTTATTTTGAGCATGCGCGAACACCCGGTTCCACTGATCGAGCTTTTTAATATCGTAATGTAAATTGTCATTTCCGGGATCGCCCGCCGGGTTGATGTTGGACGAAAGAAACGGCCAGACATTTTTCCCGTCGCCCCCGATGTTCATTAAAAGGAGGTAAATGGAATTCACCTTTTGACCGGCCAGGTAGTTCAGTGCTCCGATTATTCCTTTGCCTTTTCCCTCCTGCCAGTCCGGATCCCCGGGTTGCCAGTCCTGCTCATGGGAAGCAAAGGCATGTGTTGCACGGGGCGTTCCGGCAAAGCCCTTGTAAGCCAGGAAATCTTCGGGGCTGTCGGTTCCGCCTTTTAACCAGTAGGTCCCGTCTGAGAACCGGAGGTAATGGGTCCCGGAACAGGTTAGCACTCCCTTTTTATGAAATCCCCGGGCATTTTTGCCGGTTCTTTTCACCCGGAAGCTCCCGGATGTACCGTCAAAATCAACAGGCTGACCTTCGGTTTTCAGCGGCTGAACGGCTATTTTCTCCCCTTTTTCAAAGCGGGCTGTGAAAGCGTATTTACCTTTTTCCACAGGGGTAAAGCGCACGGTCCAGCAATTGCCGGAATTTTTCCCCTTTCCGTCGCCGTTAAAAAAACCGGCGACGTTATACTCCCTGCCCGAAGGGGCCCGGAAGAGTACCTGCAGCCGGTAATCAAGAAAGGGATTGGGAGAACGGTCGTTTGCACTTAAGCGGGGTCCCTCGAAATGGATGGAGACCGTTTGATATTTTTTCATGGCTCCCTGGATGCGGTACGCTTTTTCTCCAGCTGCCGCCGGTTTTAGCGGGGCATAAACAAAAAGAAGGAAAATCAGAAAAAAAAGCGGGCGTTTCGGGGCATCGGACACGTTGAGCAGTAAATTTTTCATAATGAAATCGTTATTTATTTAAGAAGCATGCTTGAAACTTATACTAGCGAAAAAGCAAATGCACGTTTCATAGGATACCTTTGAAAAAATGAATCATGCGAAAGATCTTTTGTGCCGTGTTTACAGATCCATTCAAAAGTAAAAAATTTGGGCGAAGTTTGCAGATTTTTGTTGTTGAAAGGGCTGTTATTTTGGAAGTTTTGTCTTGTATTTGTTTGGTGTCCACCGGCGTGGAGAAATAATTCAAAGAAACGAAAAGGGGAAAGTTTTTTTTCCCCGAATAAAGAGATAATTTTAGGCGATTTTTTCAGGGAAAATGAAACGGGTGCTAACATCACAAAAGAGAAGGAAATGAGCTTGCGAATGCTATCGAGTAACTCTAAAGCAAGCGAAAAAATGAGATAAATTAATCCCATGCCGGTTCCATGGGCTCTTTTTAAACAGAAAACAGAAAACAATGATGAAACGACGATTTTGGATATTACTGGTTTATTTTTCATTATTAAATTTCCCACTGCTTGCCCAGACGTGGGATGAACGACCCGAGGTATCTTTTATCACCCCGTATGACCAGGATTTTACCACGGGAACATGGGATCATGATACATTTTACGATCAGTGGCTGGCTGTTGAGCCGGGAATTTTCACTGCTTCCGATATCTCCTCCGGTTTTTTGCAATTTGAATGGGTCCGAAAGCGCATTATCGTTTCAAAACTGACGTATTCCCCGCCCAATTATCTGGAAGCGGAGACCGGTTACGGAGGCGGAAGCAACCGGGGCGGGATTGTTATCCGGGCCAAAGGGGATCGCCCGGATATTTTGCAGGAACCTGCAGACGGCGATCCCGGATTTAACAGTGAGGGAATTGCGTTTTATCCTTCATCGGATGGTTCGTCCATGATTGTACAGTTCACCGGGCCTTATGCTCAGTACAATACTCCCGTGGAGCGGATTTTCGTTCCGAAGCCGGCAGGTGTTTCCTCCATGAAGGCCCGGGGGGTAATACGGATCGAAGATTACGGGACCTCCATTTATATTTTTTATAATGATGATCCTTTTGTGCGGATTGATCTTAGTGGAAAAGACAAGGGTATTTACACATCGGGGACGGTTTACGACGCCCAAATGGACGTGGTGGGGACCATTTCAAACATGGAAGTTGAATCGACCGGCAAGGTTGCCGTTTGCCAGCGGGATGCCACGCTGCAGTTATACCGGATCAAGATCGGGCATTTGGATCTTTTGGAGCAATCCATCAGTTTTGAGCCCGTCGGCACAAAGAAAACGACGGATCCTCCTTTTAAGCTCGATGCCTCAGCAACTTCCGGTCTGCCGGTGGAATTTAAAGTGCTTTCGGGGCCTGCCACGATCGATGGAGATACGTTAACATTGAGCGGGGAGTCTGGTTTGGTGACTGTTGAGGCGAGTCAGGATGGAAACGATGCCTATTTTCCTGCGCTGTCATTGACGCGCATTTTCTATGTCAGCGAGCCGGGGGTTGGAAGCACTCCTGCCGTCAGCCAGGATTATACCGATGACTGGGTGGTAACGGATGCACTGGGCAGGGAATTGCCGGCGTATTCGGAAGCAGGCCCTAAACGGGAAGAAAAGTATGTAGGGGTATTCTATTATGTCTGGAGTGGCGCTCATGGAGATAAGGTGTATGAAATTCCGGAAATTCTGGAAAGTTATCCTTCCGATCCACTGAGTCCCAACAACCCTGCCTGGGGTCCTGTCAATGCTGCTCACCACTGGGGGGAACCGGAGTATGGTTATTTCCGCTCGGAAGATCCCTGGGTGCTGCGCCGCGATTTGCAAATGCTCAGCAATGCACACGTTGATTTTCTCTATTTGGATGTCACCAACGCGGTCATCTATCTCGAAACGGTGAAAGCCCTTTGTGAGGTGTCGATGGAAATGCGGGCGGATGGAATTCACACCCCCCAAATCGTGTTTACCACCCATTCCCAAAGCGGGCGTACCGTTAATAGTCTTTACGATGCCTTTTATTCCCACCGGCTTTTTGAGGAGCTCTGGTTTTACTGGGAAGGGAAACCCCTGATTCTGGGGGATCCTGATGATTCGGACCTGAGGCCGGAAGTGAAGGATTTTTTCACGATGAGGTTCAGCTGGGCCTGGACCGATGCGAAGAATGAACCCGGTCACTGGCAATGGGTGGATATCTATCCCCAGGATTACGGCTGGAGCTCCGATCCGGATGTCCCCGAGCAGGTGCCCGTGGCTACTGCTTCGCATCCTACCACCACCATGGGTAAAAGCTATCATGACGGGAACCAGCCTCCCGTCGATGAAAACTACGTGACCGATTATACCGGGCAGGGGCTCCATTTTTCCGAACAGTGGGAACGGGCGCATACACTGGATCCGTCGGTTGTGATGGTAACCCAGTGGAACGAGTGGATTGCCGGACGATTTATCTGGGACCAGGGCGATGGCATTTATGCCGGGAGGCCCATCGAAAACGGGGATTCCTATTTTGTGGATGCTTTTTCCCAGGAATTTAACAGGGATATGGCGCCGATGAAGGGGGGGCATACCGACAACTATTATTACCAGTTGATCGCTAATATCCGGAAGTTCAAAGGAATGTCGGCCCCGGAACCTGCTTCGGAAGGAAAAACTATTGTACCTGATGGAGATTTTGCCGAATGGACGGCCGTAAAACCGGTGTTTGAAGACCCCCCCGGGGATACCATGCACCGGGACTTTGCCGGATACGATCCGACAACCACCTTTACCAATACCACCGGCAGGAATGACATCATTGAATCGCGGGTGACCTATGATGAAGACCATGTATATTTCTATGTAAAGACCCGTGAAAATCTTTCACCGGCAGCGGACCCGAACTGGATGCTGCTTTTTATCGATGGTGATAAAAATAAAGCTACCGGATGGGAGGGGTATGAGTGGATGGTAAATAAGTCGACCTTTTCAGCCAGTGAAGCAAGTTTGCAGGAATACAACGGGAACAGCTGGGGCGAGGCCAGCGTCATTAATTTTTCGGCGAATGGAAACGAACTGGAGATGGCGATCCCCCGGGGGCTTATAAATATGGAATCGGGAAAACCGGATTTTTATTTTAAATGGGCCGATAATCCCCAACACCTGGATGATATCACCGCTTTTTTCACTGATGGGGATGCGGCGCCTGACCGGCGGTTTAATTATTATTTCAACAGCGATGTTTCAACAGGGATTACTGAAGATCCTTCCAATCAGGACATTCCTGAAATTTATCCCAATCCTGCTTCGCTGAATGTTCACATAAAAACCCCGGAAAAATCGCGGGTGGAGGTTTTCAGCATAGCCGGACGAAAAATATACTCCAGAAAGATCCCGGCCGGAATCCATGAAATCAATGTGAGTGAATGGGTAAGTGGCTGGTATCTTGTGAAGATCCGGATGGGCAACCGGACCTGTAACCGGAAGCTGACCGTTGACTAATGGTTGCGAAAGATTTTCCACAGGCGGGCAATGCCTTTTCCGTGTGTCAGGGATTTGACGGGGGAGAGCCCGAGGCATTCCGTACGGATCCTGTTTACGGCCTGCAGGTTCAGGTGATGTTCTTTTTCCGGCAGTTGGTCATGGACCATCAGGGCAATGACTGTTTTCAGAGTGGTTGCCCTGACCCGTATGGAGAAGGGTGAATTTTTTGCCGGATGGATATGGATGAAACGTTCGGCGTCAATGCCTTTCTTTATCACCCACATGGACCTATCCGATAGTTCAATTTTCCGGTACTCGCGCGGATGCAGCCAATTTTTCAGCAGTCCGGGACGGGAAATCCCCGCTTTTTGAAAAAAGTCAAGACACTCATTGCAAACAGCCTCCACCGGCAGATGCCCCAGGTAGAGGTCGATCAGGTTCTGGCCGATTGACCGGAGGGCTTCCGATACAGCGTCCCACTCCTGGTTTTTCCATTCTTCGGTCTGCTCCAGCAAAAAACCGAAGTGGTGTTTGTATGGATTAAATGTTACGGGAACCGGAATTTTCTGGTTCATTTTCACAATTGAGTAAACATTTGAATAAATTTACGGCAAATTAGCAAAATGCATCTTACACCGCTGCATAATTATTTTATTTTTAACGGGGAACTGAGGGATACATCCGTTTTTGAAACCTCCGGATATTCGGGAGGTGTTTATGAAGTGCTGCGTGTTGATGAAGGGATCCCCCTTTTTTTAGAGGAACATTTGGACCGGTTTTATATTTCGGCGGTAATTGCCGGGAAAACCCTCCGTTTCAGGAGGGCTGATATTGTCTCTTTTTTGAGAATATTGATCCAGAAAAATGGAATAAAGGAGGGCAACATTCTCATTTCCTGCAAAACCGACCTGAAGGCTTTTTTTATCCCTCATGATTACCCGGAAACAGGGGCTTATGAAACGGGGGTTCGTTGCGGTGTGCTGTATGCCGAGCGGATCACGCCGAATGCCAAGGTATTGGAGACATCGGTCCGGCAGCAAGCCAACCGGTTAATGGCGGATGAAGGGTATTATGAAGTCTTGCTGGTCGATCATGCGGGGCGCATTACCGAGGGTAGCCGGAGCAATGTGTTTTTCATTCAGGGGGATTGCCTGGTAACACCCCCCGGACATGAAGTTTTACTGGGCATTACCCGGCAGAAGACCATTCAGCTGGCAAGAAATCTGGGAATACCCTTTCGTGAGGCGGAGGTAAAGTTGGAAGAGCTGAACGGATTCCAGGCCGCTTTTCTTACAGGGACCTCTCCCAAAATATTGCCGCTCTTCCAAATCGGGGACCGGCGGCTGAATCCACAAAACCCTTTAATGCAGCAGTTACGGGTAGAATACGATGAACTGATCCGGGCGTACATCCGGGCAAACAGATAAAAAAGAATTCCCCTCAAAAGGGCAGGTCCCGTACGCTTTCACCAATTGAGGGGTTCTCTTTACATCCGTTCTTTTAAGATCGCTTCCACCTCTTTCGGATTAATATCTCCTTTTTCACCCAGTTTTGTTCCGCGTTTTTCAAACCGGTCTTTAATTTTCCCGATGGTTTCAGCTGGAACTCCATATTCGTGTAACGTACAGGGGACTCCCAACGATTCGAAAAATTCAACGGTCCGGGCGATGGTTTTTTCAATCCGCTCGTTGTAGGTTCCTTCGGTGATTCCCCAGATACGTTCCCCGTATTGCAATATTTTATTTTTTTTATTTTTCCGTTTCACGGCCATCATTCCGGGAAGCACAACGGCCAGTGTCCGTGCATGGTCGATGCCGTGGAAGGCTGTCAGCTCATGGCCGATCTGGTGGGTTGACCAGTCCTGGGGAACGCCCACACCAATAAGGCCGTTCAGGGCCATGGTGGCACTCCACATGAAGTTGGCAGCTGCATCGTAGTCATTCCGGTTAGCCAGCACTTTCGGACCTTCTTCGATGAGGGTTGTCAGGATGCTCTCTGCAAACCGGTCCTGGATGGGGGAATTTACCGGGAAGGTAAGGTATTGTTCCATCACATGCACAAAGGCATCGACAATGCCGTTGGCGACCAGTTTTTCAGGGAGGGTGAACACGCACTCCGGATCGAGCACTGAAAACTGCGGCATGACCAGCGGGGAGCTAAAGGCCATTTTTTCCTGCGTTGATTCCCGGGAGATTACTGAATTTCCATTCATTTCGGAGCCCGTCGCCGGGAGGGTCAATACCGCTCCTATCGGAAGGGCCTGGTTTACTTCAATGGCACTGCCAGCAAGGATATCCCAGGGATCATCCCCCCCGTAAAGCGATGCCGCCGCAATAAATTTCGTAGCATCAAGGACCGAACCTCCTCCCACGGAAAGCAGGAAATCCGCCTTCTCTTTTTTAACCTGCTCAACAGCTTTCATGCAGGTTTCGTAACGGGGATTGGGTTCAATACCCCCAAACTCAATGACATCTTTTCCTTTCAGGGCATTCATCACCTGGTCGTAAACACCGGTTTTTTTGATACTGCCGCCTCCGTATGTGAGCAGCACTTTGGCATTCCGGGGCAATTCATCCGCTATTTTGGCGATACTTTCCCGGCCGAAAATGATCTTTACCGGATTTTTGTATTCGAAATTGTACATATTGCTTACCTTAAAAATTTATTGAATTCTTGTTGTTCCTGTGACAATCTTCTTATTAATTTGTTTTAAGTTTTAAAATTATCCTAAAATGCAGGAAAAAAGAAAGTCAGAAGCTATAAATGGCCAATATGAAGAATTTATTAACAAACGGACGGATGACGAGATTCTTGAAATATTGAAAAAACGGAGTTACTATCAGTCTGAAATGGTGAATATTGCTTTAAAAGAGGCCATCAAACGGAATTTGATTGAATCGGAAAAAGACCTGGAGGGGCCCACCTTCCGGGTCGAACCGCTGAAGCCGAAGTTATTCCCCGGCATTGAAAATGAGGCTGCCCGGTTGCGGATCAGGAAAAGCCTGGGGCGAAGCTTTATTATTGCCGGGGCCTTGCCCCTCATCCTGGGATTAACCCACCTGAACGCAGGCAACTCCGCGGAAGGGGCGCTCCTGCTGCTTTCCGGTCTCCTCTGGATGTTGCTCTCAGGCCGGATCATGTGGAAGGGGGGACGGATATTCGTAAATTTATTGCTTGCCATGGCCTTTTTGTCGGTGTTTTATGTGGTGCATCTCTTTCAGACCGAAGGTGGAATGGTTTTTTTGGATTTTTTTATTGCCATTGCTGCTTATCTTTTACTGTTTTATGGCTTGTTATTTCTTCGCCGTTTAACGAAAAAATAAGGGTATTGGCCGGAAAATGGGGGCAGGTTTTATTTAAATGCCTAAATTTGTCTTTTAACCGCCCTGGAATGATTTTTTGCCATTTTTTTTTCAGCGGTGGATTTTTTTGGGCACTCTTTAAAGCGGTAGATTAAAAAAATAGGAGGGCTTAAGAGGTGAAATACCGTAAAAAGATTTTGTTTTAAATGGTTTATTATTAAATATTTAGTATTTTTTTTAATGAAAAACAGGTGGTTGTTATTTTTTACCGTATTTGTTCTGTTTCCGGCCTTTTCATCAAAGGCGGAAGCCGCCACGGAAAATGAATGGGAGTCGGAAACCATTTCTACCGGCAATTTTTCCCGATTGTTTCTTAAAGGATCATTTAAGGTGTTCCTCATCCAGGGGAATAAAAGCAAGCTGGAGGTCCGGGCTTCCGATCCCAGGGCTTTTGACTATTTACATGTTCGTAATGAAAACGGTTCGCTGAAGGTATATGTTGACCGCGAGCCGTTCGATTTCAGCCGGGTATCGTTATACATTACCTTTAAAACACTGGAGCGTCTGGAAATAAAAGGCGGCATTCAGTTGAGAACACACGGTTATCTGCAACTGGATGATTTTTTTGTTCGTTTGGAAGGGGGCGCAAAAGTTGATTTCCGGGCAAAAGCGCACCGCTTTGGCATGAAGACCGAAGGGGGTGTTTGGTTCGAACTGGCGGGTGTTTCCGATGAGTTGGGATTAAATATTTCCGGCGCCGGACACATCGATGCCGGAGAGATGAAAAGTGAACATGTTGATATCCGGATTGACGGGGTAGGGACGGCCCGTGTTTTTCCAACAGCGACGCTGAATGCCCAGATTTATGGCATGGGAAAAGTAAAATACCGGGGCAATCCGGATGTCACCGAACACATTGAGGGGTTGGGGGCCGTTCGGCGGGAGGAGGACTGAAAGCGGCTAAAAACCGCAGAAAGGCTTCAGCGCTCCTCCGGCATTTGATCCCTGAAAATCCGTTCCGGTTCAGCATACATCTCCTGACTGAAAGGCGCATGCCTTTTGGGTATGTCCACATTCCTTATGCGGGCGGTATTTCGAATGCCTGATTTTGTGGATACTCCGCGGATGTGATTCAGCGCGATTTTCAGTAGTTCCTCTTCCGGATCCCCGAAAGGCAGGAGATTTAAATGACCGGAATAGATTTCAACAGCCTCCATATCTTGATCGGGAGCGAGTCCGTTGATATAATCGGAATATCCCTCCGAATTGGCAATTTTTAATGTGATGGGCTGCATGGCCCAGTCATGGTTGGGGTTGAGGTTGCCTTTATTGTCGTAGTCGCGGATGGTGAAGGAGCCCACATTTTTACCGGCGGTGTTTTCACCAATGACCCAGACATCGTCCATGTATGGTTCCAGCCCGTTGATCAGCAGTTCGCTGGCAGAAGCCGTCTGATAGGAAGTAATGACATACAGTTCATTTAAATTGAGACTGTTTATTGGTGTTTCGGGTGTTTCCACCTCACCGGTGACATTGCCTTCGTCATCCTTGACCTGCCAGGTGGCTGCGTTGATATGGTCTGTGAAGTAGTCATAAAAGTATTCCTCCCCCTCTTCCTGCCGGAAATAATTTTGCAGCAGGTCATTGTATTGGGTTTCGGCGAGTACTTTCGTGTTGTCGGTGGAGTGGATCATGCTGGCCAGGTACTTGGCTGTCTGTATGGAGCCTCCCCCGTTGTAGCGCAAATCAATTACCAGCTGATCGATGCCGCTGCTTTGAAAATCCGCAAACACGGCATTCAGCAACAGATCGTACGATGTCTCCAGGTCCTGGTTGTAAGCCGAGGTAAAACCATTGTAGACCAGGTAGCCTACCTTATATCCGTCCACCGTGAGGACGGTATCCATGTGGACCGGATTTTCCCGGATAACTTCCGGTGTCAGGTCATGGGTTACTCCGTTTTTGGTAAAAGTATTTCCGCCCTCCCAGTCAGCCATGTGCAGGGTATAAGGGTCATCTGAGAACAACAGGCTTTGGTAATTGGATAAGGTCAGCGGCTGCCCGTCCACTTCCAGAAAGAAGTCTCCCCGTTCGATTCCGGCTTCATCCGCGGGCGATCCTTCCATCACATACCTGACATAACCGAACAGGTAATCGGAAACGGGGCTTTTATAACTCAGCATAAAATCAAACCCCACGGATTTGTCCACTCCGGAAGTCCAGTTTTCAATGATGGAATAGTCATCCACTACAAAGGACCACCTGTCCACTTCCTCGTATTCGTAAAGAAGGCTGTAAAAAAGTTCCTCAGAGTCATTGTATTGATTCAGAAACCGGTTAAGACTGTCCGGGTTGTTGAATACCGGGTCGATAAGATCGGGCACATCATCCACCCAATAGTAATAGGTGGCCAGGCCTTCCCAGATAAACAGGTTGACATCGCTGGCCTGGGGTATATCTTCAGGTTCCTCGTCGGGATCTTCTTCCTCCTCTTCGGGCTCTTCTTCCTCCGGAGGATTGGGAAGGGGATCGTCTTTTTCGCAACCGGTTGATAAAACAAAACCCAGCAAAAGAAGCAGTATTACGGACCAATGAATGACTTTATGCATAGATGATAATTTTGAATGGACAAAAATAAAAAAAATTGTATTTCAATCGTAAACAAATTGTTGATTCACGTGTTCAAAAGTGCCTGTTTTTTTGTTCAGAATGCTTATATTTATTTGGGTTAACCCGGGGAACCCGAATCAATAAGTTTCATACTTTTGTGGTACAAAAATTGCCATACTTGTTTCAAACGTTTATATTTAAAATTGATAATGTTGAATCATGAAACCGCATGGAGAATTATTCTGTCGTGTTGGAGTCATTGATTTCCATGCAGGTTTCATTATAAAGTTAACAAAAAATGCGCCTGAATTTTTTTAAAACACCAGTCATTCTTTTTTTGATTTTTACCGTTTCGGGTTGCAGTATATTCAAAAACCGGACTGCCCCCCCGTTTGTTCTCTCCGATGCCCGTTATTATTCCTGGTTTGCCGGAGAGAATGAGTTTGGTACCACCGTTGATATCGTGGTGAAAAATGCCGCTCCGGATGTTACTTTTGACAGCATTATTTTCAGGAACCAGAAAGTGCCGCTCCGGCAATCCATGAAGGAGGAGGGCATTCTGCTTGAAGCGGTTATTCCCCGGCGGAGCAGTCACCTGGAGATCCGGGCGGAGCGGACGGAAAAGACGGCCCGGTTGATTTTCCGGAAAAGCGGCCGGAGGGATGTGTTTCTTTTGAAGGAGATTCGCAGGGAGTCCATGAAAGTTTACTGATCAGGCTTTTTTTCTTCCGGGTATTCAATCCGGGCATGGTAGATATTTAAAATTTTATTTATCAGTGTTTCTTTGATGATTTTGATATCCCGGAAAGTCAGATCAGATTCAGCCAGTTGCTGGTTTTCAATTTTTTGATCAACCATCTGATTGATCAGTGCTTCAAGTTTTTCAGGTTTTTTCTCTTTCAGGCTGCGGGATGCCGCTTCGATTCCATCGACGATCATAACAACAGATGCCTCTTTGGATTTAGGGAGTGGGCCCGGATAATCAAAGGAGGCATCATCCGTCTTTTTCCCCGGATTGGCTTCCTGGTGTTTTATGTAAAAGTATTTGGCTTTGGATGTTCCGTGATGCGTGGCGATAAATTCCACCAGCGCCTCGGGGAGTTTATGTTTTTTGGCCATTTTTACGCCGTTTTTCACGTGTTGAATGATGATCTGCGCACTTTTCTGATAGTTTAACTGATCGTGGGGGTTTATTCCGATGGCCTGATTTTCAATAAAGAATCCTGGCGAGGCGATTTTTCCGATGTCATGGTAAAGGGAGCCGGCACGGACAAGGAAGGGATTCCCCCCGATTTTCAGAATGATCTCCTCAGCCAGG
The DNA here is from genome assembly GCA_018400515.1 of Tangfeifania sp. The sequence continues at coordinate 3,480 of JAGYMR010000010.1, read as the reverse complement.
TTGGCAATTTGCATGGAGTGCTGGAACGTACCCGGTGCTTCTTCGGCCAGTTTTCTGAGAAGCGGCTGGTTGGTATCGGATAATTCGATCAGGGTAACATCGGAGACAAAACCGAAGATTTTTTCAAAAATAAATACCAGCGGGTAGACCAGAAGTATGAGGATGCTGCTCAGCGCAAACCATTGAAGCATTTTATAATTGTATGCCTGGAAATTTCCTTCATAAATCAATTCGAGGGCGGTAAACACAACCGCATAGGTAAGGAAAACCCAGATGGCTGCCATGATCAGGTGTACACGGCGGTGCATTTTGTTCAGACTGAAAACAGCCACCACACCGGCAGTCACCTGCAGCAAAACAAACTCATAGTTATTGGGGGCATAAAAGCCTGTCAGTATGGCTGCTATTACCAGCGTAAAGATAGCGGTCCGGGAATCAAAAAAGGTACGGACGATGATGGGAAAAATGGCAAAGGGTACCAGGTAGATGTGCAGGTTGGGAAAAGAATTGATAAAGCTGCTGATAAATACGATGGTCACCAGGAATAACAGTAAAAAGGAGAGTTTTCTGACCTGGTAGAGAATATCGAGCCGGTAGATGTAAAGGAAGGTGAATAGCAGGATGGTAAACACCACTACCAGGGAGGATTTTCCCAGGGGAACCATGTAGAAATTGATGTTTTCCCCCCGTTCCTTTTCGTAACTGGCTTTCAGCGACTCCAGAATTTGGAATTTTTCCTCGTTCACCAGCTCCCCTTCAAGGATGATGCGTTCACCGGTCTGGACCATACCGCGGGTTTGGGAAATGTCTTTAGTGATTTCATTCTTTTCCCTTTGGGTGGTTTCCTGGTCGTATTTGAGGTTCGAAGCGATATAGCTCCCGGGTTTCAGGAGTTTCAGGTTATCCGTTGCTTCGGGGAATTTTTGTTCCAGTCGGTGCAGGGTATCGCGGAATGCATTGTAGGCCGATTTCTCGGAATGGATTTTATCAAGAGGGGTTTTTATAGCAACATTTCCTGTTCGTTTTTTGATGGTTTCCTTACCTTCCAGCTCCTGATAAGTTTCGGCCGAACGGGGCAATATTCCTACCTGGTATAATGAGCGGAGGGTTTTTACCAGGGAGTTGATGACTTCCGGGGTGCCGGTTCCCGTTGAATCGCTCAGTGTTTGCCAGTCGGATCGCAGCTGCTTTGCCTGTTCTTCGGCCCGGAGTGTGTCATAAAGAAAATAGGGGCTTATTTGCCGGAGCTGTTCCGATTTTTCCTGTGCGATCTCCTCAGGGGTTTTTAAAATGGCAAAATCGAAAGGCGCCACCAGATCGTTGTGTCTCCACGGAAAGTTTTTTTGATATTCATACTGGAACTTGGGTTTCCCCGGCAAAATTAAAATAAGAAGAACGGCCGAAAGAAGAAAAATAAATACCCAGTAAAAAATGCGGGTATATCCTTTGAGTTTTTTCAGAAAGTTATTCATTGTACGTTTTGTTTCAAAATTTTTAAAGCAGCAGGCAACCATCCCGGATTGTTAAAAAGTTCCAGATAACTATTGGCCCCGGTTGAATGCCGGCTCATTTTTTTTCATAGATTTGTGTTTATCCATAAAAATATGTGCAATTTAGTTTATTCAAATAAAATTATAAAATTAATTGAATGAAACGGTGGGGCGGAAAGATTTTATTCCTTTCCGAGCTGAATGATCCAGGGGATGAACGTTGTGGTACTGTTTATCCATTCAAAAAAAAATTTATCCTTGTGGATTCCCTGGGAAACCGCCGGGATTTTTAAAAGAGCGACGAATGAATTACGGGATTTCCGAGTTGAGTCTGATACCGGTCAGAAAAGAGCCCTCTGAAAAGAGTGAAATGGTTACTCAGGTTTTGTTTGGGGAACATTTTGAAATCATGGAGACGATTATGGGGTGGAGCCATGTTTCGCTTGCCTATGATGGTTGTGCGGGCTGGGTTGACAGCAAAATGATCACTCCCCTGCAACTGCGGACACTCAAAAAATTGGAGCGAAGGGCCTCTGCTGTTTCAGGCGACATCATCAGCATTGTTCCTGTCAACGCTGAGCGGAATCTGATGTTGGTTTCGGGAAGTACGCTTCCTGTTTGGCGGCCCTATTTAAAAGAGTTTACAGTCAACCGGCATACCTATAAGTCGGCCGGTGAAGTCTTTTACGGAAAGGTTAAAGACCCGCGGGCGGTGATTATTCGTCAGGCCCTGAAATATTTTAATGCCCCTTACCTTTGGGGAGGGCGCTCTCCTTTTGGAATCGATTGCAGTGGGTTTTCCCAGGTCATTTACAAAATGGTGGGCATAAAAATTCCCCGCGATTCCCGGGACCAGGTCCGGCTTGGTCAGCCGCTCAGTTTTGTGGATGAGGCAGAACCGGGAGATCTTGCCTTTTTCGACGATGAGGAGGGCAATATCGTCCATGTTGGGATCCTCTGGAAAAGAAACAAGATCATTCATGCCTCGGGAAAAGTGCGCATCGATCATGTGGATCAGTTCGGAATTTTTAACGTCGATTTGAAACGTTATACACACAAAATGCGTGTAATGAAGAAAATAGTCAATGCCAATGGAACAAACTGAACTGCTGATCTACATTCTCATTTTTGTGGTCGTGTTGCTTTTGATCGTGAAATACTGGAAGACAGGAAGGAAAAGCTAATGAACTATGTTTACCGTTATCCCCGCCCTGCAGTGACCACCGATGCCGTGGTGTATTACCGGGAGGGTTCTTTTGTCCGGGTGTTACTGATACAGCGGGGCCGCGAACCTTTTCAGGGGAAATGGGCACTTCCCGGAGGATTTATCAATATGGACGAACGTTTGGAAACTGCCTGTAAACGTGAGTTGGAGGAGGAGACCGGTTTGAAGCTGGAAGCGATGGTTCCCTTCAGGGTGTATGATGCGATTGATCGCGATCCCCGTCACCGGACCATTTCGGTGGTTTTTTCAGCTCAACTGGATGCAAAGGTTCCGGTCAAAGGGGGTGACGATGCTTCCCGTGCCCGGTGGCATCCCCTGGAAGACCTTCCTGAAATAGCTTTTGATCACCGGCAGATCCTCGAAGATTTTTTTGGACCCTCCGCTTAATTCCGCCGGCTCAATGAATTTTCCCTTTTTTTGAAGCCGGTTTTTCGTCCGTTTCCGGGGTCCGAATGGATTGTTCCAGGATGTTGATGCTGTTCTGTCCTTCATTAAACAGTAAGTCCAGTATGCTGAGGTTGGAAACAAAACCAAATTTTTCGGAAAAGACCTGGGTGTATTCCCGGGGAAAAAAGAGCGGATCTCCCTTTTTTTTCTGTTTTTTCGGGGTTATAGCTTCCCGGAAGTTCAGGGTACTTGGCGGAACAGCCTCAAAATCCGTTGTCAGGACTCGTTGGAGGGGTAACTCCAAAAGTTCGCAGAGCTTTTCCTGGATGGCGAGGTTCAGGTCGAGTAGGTATTTTGGCTGTTGTACAAAAATATGAT
>JAGYMR010000001.1 GCA_018400515.1 Tangfeifania sp. | reverse complement strand
ACGGCGAGCCCGAGATCCTCCTCGACGGATGGGGATTCCAGGACACCCAGGCGGAAAGTACGTTTGATCCTCTGGTGGGAATGATCCTGGGAGCTCTCTCCGGGGAACTGGCAAGATTTTCAGCTGAGATAAGCAATACCGAAACGCGGCTGCTTGAGAAACTGGTTGGTTTGCTTTCACCGGAAATCCTGACGGGACCTTTCCCTGCTCATGGAATTCTCCGGGGAAAACCGGTGGAGCCGGTTTTTACCATTGATCCGTCGTTTCAGTTTTTTTTTAATAAAAGGTTCGGTACCACCGGAGACCGGGGAGCCGAAGAGAAGCCCGTTTTTTTCACTCCTTCCGGGAGTTATAAACTGTTTAACGGGAAGGTGAAATACCTTGCAGCGGGCGGGAAAATTTTTGAAATCCAGGAAGGTCTTTATAAAGAGGTAATTGCTACCGTTCCTGTCGGTAAATCTTTCCACAATGGGGAGGTATGGATCGGCCTGGAAATGGATGAGGGGGTTGAATCGCTGGAGGGATTGACCCTCTGCTTCGATCTGCGCAATGAAGTTTATGATGCCAGTTTTTATGAATCGCTGGCGCTGGCAAAATGGACCCTGAATGGACAACCGGCTGCATTTCAGCAGGGTTGGGGCGGTGAGTCAGGCGCCGGTTCCCTCGATGAACTCCTGAAAAATGAGACCGATGTAACTTCCAAAGTCTGCAGCCACATTCAACGGTTCTATCAGAAAAATTTTTTGACACTCACCTTTGCAGACGCTCCTTATCCCGCGAAGGGATCTGTGGCAGGGTTCCCGGCCCCCTTAAAAGAGGCGTTTTTTCAAAATAATCCGGATACCCCCGAAAGTCCGGTTACCTGGATTCAGGCAGAACTTCCCCAGTTCCTTCCCCCGGGTGTCTGCGACGACCTGTTTTGTGCCGTTAATTGCTTTCCGGTTTTTAACCGGCACATGAATGAATTTACCCAGTCCTCCGGCAATTATTTAAATATCCTTCCACTTCTTTCCGATGAACTTTTTTTTGATGTGAAAAGGGTTACCAGCAGCAGTGGGAAAAATTTTACCCAAAAATCCTTTTCGGGAATCAATGAGGTGGAAAACGGGACTTATATCTTGCGGCAGGGGGGGGTAGGCCGGTTTGACAGGCGGAATGCCGCTGAAATGGTAAATTATTTGTTGGAATTGTTACGGGATGAAAGTGCTGCCTTTGCCATTCTGGGAACCGACATGATTGCTTCCAACCTGAAAGAGCTGCAGCAAACCATCAGCCGGTTGGAAAACCGGCTTAAAGAAAGCAATATCGTCAAAGAAGAGATTCCTTACCTTCTTTTAAAAGCCTCGCCGGGCGATGAAACCCTTTTTGTGGAGTTCTGGACCACCAACGGAAGATCGGCCAATAACATCAAAAGTGGTGAAAAATTTTCACTATATGAGGGCAGCGAGCTTTGGCCCGAAAGCATTGCCCTGATCACCATGACCCGGGGGGGACGTGATACCATGGATACCGAACAGCGTGTAAATACTTACCGGAATGCCCTGCTTTCTCACGGGAGAATAGTAACAAAAGAGGATGTTAAAGCGCTATGTTTTGAACATTTTGGAAAGCGCCTTCAAAATGTGGAAGTAAAAAAAGGCCTGCAAACCGGCCGGAAAACAGACAGCGGCCTTATGCAAACGCTGGATATTTACCTTACCCTTGAAAAATCATCCGGTGATACAGAAGAAGATGAAACATTGCAGTTTTTAAAAAAAGACCTGTTGGTGAAGCTTGAAATGCAATCGGCAAATACCTTGCCCTGGCGGTGTTTTTTCATCCGGGAATGACCCCTGCCTTTGATAACTTACAATTTTAATGAGAAACGAGTCATGAGAAAAATTTTTAAACACAGGAGAATGTTTAAATGGCGGGTTCAAGGTGTTTCCATAAAATTAATAATTATAGACACATGAAATTGTTAATTGTTTTTTTTGTTATTGCGATTGCATGGGTTGGTTGCAGTTCGCAGAAAAAAGTACCGGATCCAACGCCGGTGACCGACCGTTCAACCAGCGAATCCCGCAGGGAACAGCAAGTGGTTCCCCAGGATGAAAAAGTGACGGAAAAAGGAACGATCCATATTGTCCGGGAAGGGGAAAGCCTTTCGGGCATTGCCCACCGGTACGGGGTTACCCTTAAGGCGCTGGTGGAGGCAAATGGTATTGAAAATCCGGATCTTATTTTTGTCGATCAGAAATTGGTCATACCGCCCCTCAAAAGGGAGTAAATGTTGCCGGAGATGGCTTTTTATGCATCGCATTATCCTCCGATCAGAACAGTGGGGCATCCGCTCACTATGGTTCCGCCGTGGGCGGTTATATCTCCCTGTCGTGCAGCGGGCTTTCCGCCGATCATAACGGTTGCGGAGCCTTTTACAATGGCGTCCGGGGGGCCCACACAGGTGGCGGTATCCCCCACCACGGCGGCAGGCATTTTGGCGATCAGTACGGAAGGCACTCCCGGGCCCGTGATCGGTCCCCCAACGTGAGGCACGGGGGGTGTTCCGGGAGTTTGCATCGGACAGGTATGCATGTCGTTGAGTCTTGCAGCCGGTTGTCCCATAACATTTGTTTTTCAGTTGATCATTACCATGGCCCCTTTCACCGTTGTCTGTCCCGAGGCCGAGAGCTCAGCGGTTGCATTGCCCTGGGCTGTAAATCCGGCATCGGCGGTTTGTTTGATATTCAGTCCCGAAATCTTCACGTCGGCTGAGGAAGCAATCTCAACCCCCGCACTGCCGTCCATTTTTATTTTAGACCCGGCTTTTAGGCGGATCTCTTTGGGGCTGTCTAAAACAATGCCCCCGGATGAAAGTTCTACTTTATTGTTGTTCATGTCGTTCAGCAAAATTGATTTTTCATCATCGCTGATCACGATCTTGTTTCCGCCTGGCGTGTCGATGGTGGTAATTTTTTTATTGTCATCAAATTCAATGCGCAGTTTGCTTTTTGTCACGATGCCCTTAAAACTGTTTTTGTTGTCGGGCCAGCCTGTATGCGGCTTGTTTTGCCCGTGGTATAAACTTCCTGCCACAAAGGGTTTTTCAATATCGCCTTCTTCAAAATCAACCAACACTTCATCGTCGATTTCCGGAATGAAATAGAATCCCCGGTCATTTGCTGCGTATGGATTCAGGACCCGGATCCATGGGGTCATTTGATTTTTAGCCTGCCAGAAAAAGTTGACACGCACCCGTCCCAGTTTTTCCGGATCCTTGTTGTCGGTGACAATGGCACTTTGGGGGCCGCTGTGTGCAACAGCCCCGGGGTTGGCATATTCCGGTATTCTGGCCTCCACAGGCACTGCGGTAAAGTGATTCTCATAATTCAGCAGATTATCGCAATGATGTTCGACCGTCGTGATGAGGTATTTTCCGTAATCAATTTCACCTGTGCGCTCCGCTTTAAGGGCTTTAACCTTAATTTTTTTTCCGGGGCCCAAATGAAGGTTTTCGCCGGTAGCTTCAATGCCCGACATTCTCAGGGCTCTGGCGGATGCATCTGTTTCCACGGCCATTTTTTGTGCCTTGCCAAAATTAGCCGGAGGGACATTCAGATGGGGATAATTTTGCAGGATATCCTGTTTAAACCGTTTTGCCGACTGATCGAAGGCATACTTACCCACTTCGTTTTGCTGGTTTTTCCCGGTGGTTTGGTCGGTGCCTGTCTCCACGCGTTTGGCATTCAAATAATCGTAGGAAACATATTTTACACCGGTGGCCTCCATGTTCAGTGAAAAATGAAGGGTCGCAAGGTCCTCTCCAAGCGCCAGTTCTTCCTCCTGACCTGATCCTGGAGAGCCAAAAATAAGTGCTTCCCCGTTGTAATACATCCATTCCCCGTAACGGGCAGCCAGTCGCTGAAGGAATTCAAGGCTGGACTCGCCGTACTGGACACAAAAGGGAATTTGTTCCCCGTAGGCAGGGTTAACCCTGGCATTCAGCAAATCGCGGGGGTAGGGCTTTAATACCTCATTTACAATTTGTCCGAGGGTTTTGTTTTCAAAGGAGCGACATCCGGGGTGGTCCGAAAGCAAAATTTCAGGGCTGTAGCCCTGCAAAACGATGGTATCTTCGTTCGACAGGTCTGATTTTATCGCCCTTACCAAATGGATAATCCCTTTAAAAAAAAGGCCGGGCAAACTAGAATCGCTGCCTGGAGTGACGCCGTTTATCTCAACAACGATAGGAGCGCCGATAAATTTTTTGGAGTTATTTACAACAAAATCATCGGGCGTTTCAAAAGTGTCCATCCTGCAGGTTACCCGGAATTCATGGGGTCCATGCATTTTTTGGTTAAGGGATATGTCGAGAAAATCGGGCACTTCCTGGCCGGCAATTTCCAATCGTACAGATGATGCGAGAGCCATGGTGGTTGAATGTTAATATTAAAATCTGTTCCGTGAATCGGTTATAGCATTTTGTTAATGCATAAAATCTTGATCCTTTTTCCCGTGGAGCACGCTGCTGTGAGTTTCCATACTATAAAATTGTTCATTTAAAAGGTATCCTATGGAACCCGCAAGGAGATGTTATCATATTCCGGAGCGATATTTTTCCCATGCTCGTTTCATTTATCTGCCGGAATCGTATTTTGTCCAGAGGTTCATATGGGTTACACCCGAAAGTTTGATCTCCCGTGCAGAGAGGGTGATCTCCTCGATCATTTCATTGTCTCTCAGAAACGACTCCTGGTAATGAATGCACCGGGCATCAAGGAACTCCAGAGTTTTAAATACTTTTTCAGCCTCTTCCCCGGCGAAGGTGATTTTTCCGTTTTTATCCGAAGTGGAAGAGATCATCCAGTGCATAATTTCCTGGTCGTCAATGCTGTTGAAAGACAGGCTTATTAAGCCGCCCTTAACTTCGCTTTTGGGCATCCCCCGCTGGTCAACATCCTGGGAGAAGCTGAATTTACAGGAAAGAAGGGGAATTCCTTCGTTTTCTGTTTCGTGGCCAAAAATGTATAAGCGCGCTGTTAAAACCATATTGAATCATTTGAAAGTGACCATCCTGCCCGCGCAAAACTTCCCGGCGGGGATCCGGAAAAATTACGCGGGACAGAAAGAAACACGTTGAAATCCCGCAAGAGGGCGGGAGTTTACCTTTGAGTGGTTTGGTCCACCGCAACGCCGTCGATTGTTACTTTCTGGCCGACCATCGACAGCGATATTTGCGAGCCGTATTCAGAGACCGATTCGTTGTAGCCTTCGAGGCAGACCTGCTCCAGAACCAGGTCCCTCGATTTGGCATCCATCTCCTGGTCATTTATTTTAAAGGTGACTTTCTTTTTCACTTCATGTGAAACCAGCCATTTGATAAGTGCCTTAATGGCATCCTTATCCGGTTCCATAACAGAAAAAGAGAAGGGAGTTACATCAACCGGCCCGAAGGTTATCCGTTTGTTGTTGCTGGCATTGGATACATTGGCGCTGGAGTTGTATCCAAAACTCAGACCTCCTTCAAGTTCAAGAGGCTTGGAGATCCCGTCAATTTCGCATTTAATCACAGTTGCCATGATACATTTGTTTTAAGGTGAATAAAAAAGGTGTGCATTAATTCTGTTCATACGAAGAGTCCCATTCGTTTCCGTCATCCCCTTTCTGTCCGTCCATTTTAATCATGAAGTTTTTGGCGGGGAAATAGGGTTTCATATTGATGTCGAGGTAAACCCGGTCTTTTTGGTTCGGGTCCTGTTCGAACCGTGTGATGGTAAAATCTTCGATCAGTTTTCCGGGGCCGGCGATGCTGTTCAGGAATTTTCCGATCTGGGTTTTTAGTTCCCGTTGTGTTTCATAATCGAAATTTTCAAATGCACGCCGGTTCAGAAAGTCCATTAATACTTTGGTGACATAATCGAAGACCCGCACGACGGAGTAGGTTTGCAATCCAAGGTTGTCGCCGTTGAAAAGGGTTTTGGCAGAGAAGGCCATCACCTTTCCGTATTCATTTACCATGGGGATCAGCCCCATTTTTTCGAGGTTGGCGATCTCACTTTTTTTGAGGTCAAATTTCACGCCGTCCACTTCGCTCAGACCGCCATGTTTTTTCCCGGCAGCCACCTGCGACATGAGGGTGTTGTAAATGGTTCCTCCCAGCGCACTGGAAGGGGGTACAAAAAGCTCTTCCTCTTCACCAATCTCACTGAATTTATCCCTTCCTACCAGCCAGTTGCAGGTCATCATCACGTTGGAGCGGTACTTGTCGCCTCCTGTAAGGTTGGCTACCTCAAACAGGTCCATCACATCATCGGGATTGTCGAGGTGTTCAAAATCCGTAACCAGCATTACTTTGTTTTCATGGGCAATTTTTGCCCATTTTTCCACCACCTTATTGGATCCCAGATAACCGGGGATGACGAGGATCCCGTAATTGTCCCTGAGGTCGAGCCGGTCGAAATTGGCCACCAGTTCCTTTCGCACGGCATCAAAGAACCGGGTGTCGTCCAGGTCCTTTAGCTGTTCCGGATCAGCATTTAATACAGAAACATTTTTCAGTTTATCACTGTTGGTGTTTTTATAAAAGAGGGCTACCGAACGGTAGGATCGTTCCAGATCCCGGGTTGCTTCAATGGCCTTTGCCATATTGGTTTTAAAGGTTTCTTCCGCCACCCCGATGTTTCGTTCACTCTCCTCCACCATGCCGGTGACACTTTCAGAGGAGTTCAAAACAGCAGCCCACAGCTGAAGGGTCTTCTTCAGCTTTTCGCGGTCATCTTTGTAGGTTGTTTCGGTAAGGAAGATGCGTTTTCTTGCTTTCCGTTCGGGATTCATGTTTTCAACGCCGGCAAAAGCCATCTCCAGCAGATCGAACCCCCCGCTTCCTTCCAGTTTCTTTAAACCGGTTTTTAGTTGTTCGGCGGGATTCTCCACCATTTGTGCATTTTCAATGACCTTTTCTTTATACCGGGCAATATCGGGTGCTTTTTCTTGCTGAGCCATAATTTTTTGTTTTATGAATGGTTAAAAATTCAGATCCTCAGGAACCGGCCTCTTCCAGTTCTTTGATAAGCGCGTACATTACTCCGAGAAGGTCGGCTTTGGTTTCCGGGTTCTCAAGAGTTTTTCGCAAGAGCCGGTTTCCTTTCAGCTGTTTAATGATTTTTTGGTACTGTTCCTTTTCAATGCTCAGATCCTGCAGGAATTCACTTTGTTCGGTGATTCCCTTGACTCCGAAGTCGGAAAGGCCTTTGAATGAGAGTGTCTCATCTTTCTGGGTTCCTTCACTGTCTTCAAACGTTACCGCAACATTGGGTTTGTAATGTTCAAAGACGTCGTCGATGGTCTGTAACCCATCCACAATCGCTGGTTTAATGGGGGCATCGTTGGTCAGCTTCTCACAAATGAGTGTCCGGTTTTGCGGAATTTCAGCGAATGCTTCACTGGCATCCCCCGGAACCTCCGTGCCACCTATTCCATACTCTAGCATAATGTTTTGTTTTTAATGGTTAATAATCGGTTTTTCAATTTTATTCCCGGCTTTATGAGGTGATGAAAGATCCCATATCACTTCATTGTTATTGCCTGTTGCCAGGTGAACAATGGAACCGCTTCCCACTTCGCCCGCAATGATCTTTCCTGACAGGGGTCTTCTGATTTGGTTCCGGATTACTCCGATCAGGGGGCGTGCACCATATTTGGGCGTAAATCCGGATTGGGCAAGGATTTCTTTGGCTTTTTGGTCAATTTTCAGTTCAATTCCCTTCTCTTCAAGCGCCTTTAACAGAGGTTTCAAATGGATCTCAAAGATTTTCAGGACATTTTTTTCGTTAATGGGGGCGAACGGAATGATTTCGGTCAGGCGCCCCAGAAATTCGGGGCGGAAATGATTCTCCATTAATTCTGCCAGCCTGGTGGAGGTGGGGATCGCTCCTTTTTCAAATTGTTCCGCAATATATCCACTTCCGATATTTGAAGTAAAAAGGATAACCGCATTTGAAAAGTCTCCCTCTTTGCCCAGGCGGTCGTGGAGTTTCCCCTCATCCAGAATTTGCAGGAAAATGTCAAAAACCGAGGCGTGCGCTTTTTCGATTTCATCAAATAGTACGACAGCGTAAGGTTTCTGTCTGATTTTGTTTACCAGCAGCCCTCCCTCCTCGTATCCGACATATCCCGGGGGGGCTCCGTACAATAACGCAGCTGAATGTTCTTCCTTAAATTCAGACATGTCGAAACGGATGAGGGAGGATTCGTCATTAAAAAGGAACTCTGCCAGGGTTTTAGCCAGTTCTGTTTTACCGGTGCCGGTAGGACCGAGAAAGAAGAATGAGCCGATGGGCTGCCCGGGTTTACTCAATCCCGACCGGGATTCCCGGATGGCCTCGGCAATGCTTTTTATTCCGTGATCCTGTCCCACGACCCTTTTTTTAAGATAGGATTCAATGTTGAGGAGGCGTTCTTTCTCCCGGGTCTGGATTTTTCCCATTGGAATGCCTGTTTTATGGGCCACGACGGCAGCGAGGTCGGTATTTTCAATGGAATCGGTTTTTTGTCCGGAAAATTCTTTCAGCAAATCCAGTGTTTTTTTCAGTTCCCCGGCCATTTCAGCGGGTTTTTCCATTCGGGAAATATCTTTCTGGTCGGTGACTTTGATTAATATTGCCGGACTGATTCTTTCCCTGATCTGTTCATCAAACCATCGCAGTTCCTTTTTCAATGCTTCATCCGGCAGTTGTTTTTCGTTTTTCACCAGTGTATCGAGTTCTTTTGTCAGTGTTTCTACTTCGGTGTTTGAGGTGTCCTGCATCATTCTTACCACCGCCATCGAACGGTCGACCAGGTCCACGGCTGCTTCGGGCAGGCATTTTTGTTTCAAATACCTTTTGGAGAGCAAAATGGCCTCTTTTAAGACCTCCCGGGGGACTTTCAGTTTATGGTGCGCTTCATAAGCGGGGATAATCCGCGTAAGCATCCGCAGGCAGGTTTCGGTTCCGGGTTCTTCCAGTTTCAGTATCTCGAATTTTTTACTAAAGGCTTCATCACCTTCAATGAATTTGGTATAGTTGTCGATCGATGTTGTTCCAATGACGGTAAGGGTCTCTTTGTCGAGTTCGGGTTTAAGCAGGTTGGCTGCACCCGAAGCCCCTGCCTGGCTGTCAAGAAGCATGTGAATTTCATCCGCAAACAAGATGGCCTTTTCAAATTGTTTGATCTCTTTGATGATATTTTTCAGCCGGTCTTCAATTTCCCCCTTGTACGAGGCCCCGGCGATCAGTGCCCCAAAGTCGAGTTCAAATATTTTTGTTCCTGTTAAATTGGCCGGGACTTTTTGTTGCACGATGTTTTGGGTGAATCCGTTTACAAGGGCGGTTTTGCCCACCCCTGTTTCTCCAATAATGATCACGTTGGGTTGTGACCGCCTCCCCAGAATTTCGGCCATTGTCCGGATCTCCCTGTCCCTTCCGATGACCGGATCCAGTTTCCCCTGGTGTGCGAGGGTATTGAGTTCGGTACAATATTTTAAAAGGGCATTTTGTTTTTTTCCGGAAGGGGGCTTTGCCTCCGAACGGGGGGTTTCTCCCACAACACTTTCAAGGTCGGCGTTTTCAATGACCTTGTTTAAAAGGTCTTCTTGCCGGAGATTAAAGGTTTTAAGCTGTTCGTAAGAAAATCCAACCCCCGGAATGGTCAGAGCGGCGAGGGCGCAAACGGGAGTAATGCTGTCTTCCGAGATTTTTAACCGGATGTTATCCGCTTCATTCAACACATCCTTTACTTGTTTGTCAGCCACCGGCTGATCGCTCCCTTTTGTTGTTTTTGGATAATTTTCGATCCGAACCTCCGCCCACTCTTCCATATAATAGAAATCAATCCCCATCTCTTCGAGAAGGGGGATCAGATCAATCTCTTTGTGAAGCAGAGCCTTTAAAAGATGGGCGGGGGAGAATTCGGCATTCATATATTCCCGGGCAATCGACTGGGCGATTCCAATTGCCTGCTTCATTTTTTCCGATAGTGAAAAGTCCATCTGAATAAATTTCTTAAAAGTTGTTTTCCCGGTGTTTATCCGCATAACGATCGGTGGCCTTTTCCGTGGTCGCCATGGAGCTCCTCTGTTGGTCCGGAAAGTGCTGCATCAGGACAAATGACTCTGATGATACTGATCGTAAATAGTTGGTCAAAAAATTCCTGTTAGTATACAAGTTACGTTATAATTATTTAAAATGCTATGTTTTTTACAAGAATACTTTATTATTGATCTGATCCTTACTTCTGTACGACTATTCCGGGCGATTGGATACTTTTCGATTCTTTTTTTTCTGACGGGCAAACAACGGATGCTTCTTCCCGGAGGATTCATCCCTGTGCAGCCTGTCATACCGGCATTCCAGCCGGAAGGAAACATGGTGAGGGGAAATATAAACCCGGCTGAAGAAGACCGGGAAAACAGCTCAACCATTCTTCATGCGGCTGTGGGCTGTTTTTATGATCTTTTTGGCAGGAACGGGGTTTAAAAGAGATAATTTTTTGTTTTTCTCCGGGAGTGGTTGGATGCCGGAAAAGAAGTCACTTATCTTTTACCCGGACAATGATCCTCCTGTAGCGGGTTAGCGGGGGATTTCCCGTGTCGGTGACTTCCAGGATCACATGGATTGTTTCGCCCCCGCTGTTTTTCGGAAGAAGGATGCTGGCTCTGGTTTTTTCATTATTGGCGATGGCAATTTCCTCTCCACAGGCTGAAGGTTCCCGGTAGATCCACCAGCGAACATTTAAATCATCCCCGTCGGGATCTTTGGAACCTTTTGCATTGAGTTTTATCTTTTCCCCGGGAGAACCCTCCATATGTATAACGGCGGTTCCTTTTTTTCTGTTGCATCTGATTTCCGGGGGGTGGTTTGCATTCTCCGGGGATTGTACACACCAGTCCATGCGCGCTTCAAAATCGTTTTGATAAGCTTCCCGCCAGCGGAATACGGAAGCCAGGGGAGACCGCTCGCCGTTCCGGTTGTCGAAGGCATCGATGAATTCCCGGCCAGTACCGCTGTATCTGAAACGGCCGCCCCAGTTGCCCCACTGGGGGGCCTCCGGATCGCTGAGGCCGTTGGGAATGACATAAAGGAATGAAGGGGTATCGCCCTCTTTTACCCCTTTTTTCCCTGCGGCATTTTCAGGGTATACATTGCCCAGGGGGCCGTGATTTTGCAGCACATGTTGTTTCAGCCAATTTGGAGAGACCAGGTTTGGGTCCCCGTTCCGGTACATTCCCCGGAAGGTTTCCCGGGAATAGATCCAGAAAATCCCGGGATAATTTTTTTTGATCCATCCTGCTGTGCGGTCCTGGTCGGCAATGGAATGCACCCGGATTTTTTTCAGGACCCCGGCGAATTTCTTCCCGGGCAGCTTCCGTTCAAGCTGCCAGATCGCCTGGGCCAGCTCTCTGGGGCCTCCCCATATGGAGAACCAGACCGGGCGGGGATCTTTTTTCAGAAGCACTTGTTCAATCCACCGGGAAGCTTCTGATTCCATTCCCGGGCCTGCTTTGTGGGGATCGCCGTTGTGGCCGTCCTTTACCAGTGCATGTAACTGATTGGGGGTGGGGTAATCCCTGTTATGCTTGCGGAGGTTTTCATAAACTTGTGCATAAGCATTAATGGCTTGATGTATTAAATCGGGGCGGGTATTCTCATAATGCCCGTGGCCAAAACCGGTACAGAAACCTTCCAGATCAACATCGCAACTGTGAAGAAGGAAGCGGACCAGCGATTGCCGGTCATCCGGATCTCCCCCGATATCGGTCATAACCACCAGGCGCGGCTTCTGATCCGGGAAGCGGCCCAGATACGGAGACTCCGGAGCATTCACCGGATGGAGCTTTTTCCCCATCTCCGCTGCCCCTTTCCGTATCTCAATGCCGCAAAAGTTGGCGGCTCCGCCCGAACTGCTGATTTGAATTTCACCGCCTTTGACATCCACGATCCAGGGACCTGCTTTTTTCCATGTTCCCGCCGGTCCGCTGGTAAAATTATTTTGGGCAGGAAGGTCATTGACGAAAATACTGAATTGTTCGGCGTTGTTGTCTTCCAGTATATAAGCCCGGACTGAGTAGGTTCCCCGGGGAACATCCCTGATGATAAGGTTCGCCTGGTTGCTCCACCGGAAAGTCTGAAGCATTTTTCGCTCATTTTTTCCGGGAGTCGGTTTTAAGTCCAGGTTTTTTATGGTGAGGGGTGTATTGTGGCATTCGAAAAAGCCGGCATCATCTCCCTGCCATTGGTTTCCGTCGATCACGACGGCAGGACCGTTCACGTTGATGCCCCGGAAGAAGGTGGTTGTTTGTGAAAAGAGGGGGGAGATGGTGGCAATCAACAATAAAAAGAGGGCAATTTTTTTCATTCTATTTAAATTGTTTGTTTTCAAAGGTATTGTAAGGAACGCGCATTTTTTTTTAATTATCCGCCTGGTCGTAAATATTTTTCCTGTTCGTTCTATCTTTCTTTTGTGTTTAAAAAAACTTGTTCGTGTCATTAAAAAATTGTTAACAAACAGGCATTTTCTCTCTTCTATGGCACATTCTGGAACAACCGCCAGGAACTCACAAAAACGCCCGCCAGGAGAAATGCGCCGGCCCAAAAGATAATCAAATGATAGCAGATAACCAAGGCATTTCCCGGGATGTCATCCGGTTTGGAGGGGGGATTATTCTCAGTTGTTTTTCTCCGGTAATTTATTACCTTTGGTAAGCCATTCCTAAACCTGGACCCATTGGATGAAAAATACCTCATAGAAGGTTTGATGAACCGGAATAAGGTGGTATTTGATTTTGTTTTCCACTATTATTATTCCGGTTTGTGTGCATTTTCTGAAAAGATTACAGGGAGCGCACAGGCGGCTGAAGATATTGTGCAGGATATGTTCGTTTCCCTCTGGGTGCGGCACCGGCGAATTACCATCACGACATCTCTGAAGAATTACCTCTTTACAGCGGTTAAAAATCGTTCCCTCGATTATTTGAAGCATGAAAATAAAAAATCACAAAAACTGGCCGGACTATCAAAAGGAAGCGCCCCTGCCGAAAATTTTTCCATCTATTGGTTTGCCGAATCCGAATTGCAGTCTCTCGTGGAAAGCAGCCTGGAGAAATTGCCGCCCCGGACCCGTGAAATTTTCGAAATGAGCCGCTTCAAAGGCCTGAAGAACCAGGAAATTGCGGATTCACTGGGATTGTCAAAACGGTCGGTGGAGCTGCAGGTCAGCAATGCACTCCGGCAACTCCGGCAGGATTTGAAACCTTATATGCCATTTCTATTCTTTTTTTTGAGCCCATTATAATTTTATTTTTGCAGGGGTGGAAGGGAAGCCGGAACGGATCTCAAATCCGATCCGGCTTCCGCATATATTCCTTCCAGTCATTCTTGTACAGATTCAACGATCCTGCACTTTTTTGTGAACGATTTTCCTGGTCGCTCCTTTGGTTTAATTTCTTATTTATCACCGGTACGCGCAGTGGCAGAGAGAAAAATTTCCCCTTCCAGGCCGGCAGGAATATTTTTGTACCCGGCCGTCCATTTTTGCGCTGTGGGATTGTTTTTCATGCTCATCACATAATTGCTTAAAACAGTGGTATATTTAATCTCGAGAAAATTTTTACCTTTTTGTACTGCGTTTTCAATGTTAAAAAGGGCGGGACCATACCAGTTCAGCCCCACATTTTTACCGTTCAGGGAAACTTCTGTGATCCCTTTGTTGACTTTTTCCGGCCGGAGCCATTTTACGGCCGCATTTGTTGTGAAGGATGCGGAATAGGTCACCGTTCCTGCAAATGAATTCAATTCCGGATCGGGAGAGGTGCCAAATTCTTCCAAAGCTTCAAAATTCCTCTTGAACGTTTCTCCGTTCACATGCGCAAAGGTTACATCCCAAGGCCCCCCGACTGTCATGATTTTTTTGCCGGGTTTCTTTTCTTTTGGAGGTGGGGGTGTTCCTTCCAGCTCCGGTTCAAAGACCAGTAATAAGGACTCCAGCGGCTGCAAAGTGATGTTCAGTTCGTTTTTTTTATTTTTAAAAGGGAATACCGACCGTGTCCCGTTTTCCGGGTTCCAGACCCAGGGGGTTTTTTCGCCGGTGGGGAAGACCGCTTTGAAGCTTGCGGTATTTGCACGGCCCGAATTGGTAAAAAACCAGACCTCTTTGTTGCCCGCTTTCTTACGGATCTGATATACATTCTTATCCGGAGCACTGATTTGAACGTCACCGGGGGCATTGATTTTATCCAGGAGGTTCAGGGTCCATGAGAGCAGCTGCTCTTCTGATTCCGGAGGAGATACTGCAAAGAACCGGTCGGAATGGCTGTTTTTCATCCGGGCAAAAACTTCCTGAACCACCGCATCGTTTTCGGATGCATCCTGAAAGGAGAGGGAGCGGTCGGGGGTTTCATCAATGGCCACCACCCTGCCGCCGTTCTCAACAAACGCAAGCAATGCCCGGGCGGTTTCGGCTTCCAGCGATTGAACGCCGGCCAGGAAAATGGTTTGGTATTTCATGGGGCCGTAGTTCAGGCTTCCTTGTTTTTTGGTGCCTTCCCGGATGATTTTCTGCCCGATATAATCGCATGAGCTGCCGGCCTGGCTGAGGGGTTCCCATAAACGGTGGCAATACCAGGGGCGTGTATGAAATGGATGGCGGGTTAATCCGTAATTGGACCACAAATCCCCTTCCGGTGCCAGTATGGCAATGCTTTTCACCGGCTGGGTGTTTTGGAAAACCCAGGAGAGCCGTGCATTGTAATCAGCCCACCGCGAAAACCAGGGCCACCAGGTATTTTGTTCACTGAAATAGGTGCCGTAGCGAACCCATCCCGGGAACCCTGCTTCGGTGGGTGAATAATTGAATCCGTGCAGAACGCTGTGGTTCATTCCGGTAATAAAGTTCATGTCGTCGTGTTGTTTTATTTCTTCCAGGGAGGCCTTAAAAACCCCGCGGGTGTTGGTCATGGCCTCATTGCTGATGATCTTTTTTCCGGTAAGGTGTCCGCCGCCGGCAGCGTACATATTCCAGATCATGTAACCGTGTCCCTGATTCCAGGTCCAGTCCTCCGCATCCATGTCGGCGGAATAGATCCAGTTATTGCTTTCAGGAATATCCGCGATCATGTTTCCTTCCGTCATTCCCATTAAAAAAGGCGTTCCATAAGCCTGATAGCGGCAAAGCAACCCCTTTTCGGTGCAGAAATCCTGAAATTCCTGTGTGAAGTTATCCAGAAAAGCCTCCACCAATAATTTGTTATAATCATAGCGGACCCGTTTCAGTTGATCGGCAAATTCCGGGGCATAATTTTCTTCCGGATATCCGGAGTAAGGGTCGTAAAACACAAAAGGGAACCAGGGTTCCAGGCGATAATGGTATGTTTTGAAGAAAAGATCTCCAAATCCGTCCGTCCAGTTGGCCCCGTCGAGTTCAATGCTGTCGCAGAAAAGCGCCCGGATGAGTTCGGATAAAGGCGTTCCGGTGTCTTTGCTGATTTTGTTTAACCGGTTCAGGTAGTCGCGGGTAATTTCCCGTTCATAGTGGTTCATAACGGGACCGGAGGCTCCCGGTGCCCCGTGCATTACCGTCCGGTTACTCCGCTGCAGGATACCATAGGTCAGGAGAAACTCCCCGGAAGGCACTTTCATGTTGAGCTGATTGTTTTTATACTCCCCTTCGAGGTCGATGGTTTCCGAAGGGGACCGGATCCCTTCGGGAACCAGGCGGATGAAGGCCATTTCGTGGCTGCCGGTTGTCCCGTGGCTTCGGCTTAACCCCGCCACCGCTTTTTTGTAGAGGCTTTCCAGGTCTTCGTTGATTTGCATTCCTCCGGAACAGGGAATTTTATGCACAATGACCCGTTGGATGGTTTCGTCTTCTGATAAAAATTCGCCTCCGAAGGGCCAGCCGGAACCGACGATCAGGTCGGCGATCATTCCCCGTTTCTGCGCCTGGAGGGATGCAAATTTGACCATTTCGTTCCATTCTTTGCTGATCCAGGTCAGGGGTTGGGTTCCAATATCCCTGGCTTCCTGAGGCATGGCAATGGGGTTGATCTCCACCCCGCCGATACCGGCTTCATGCAGTACATCGAGCTGCCGTGCAATTTCTTCTTTTTCAAGGTGGTTGCCGTTCCACCACCACCGGACAAAGGGGCGGGCTTCGGCGGCGGGGGCTTGAAAACCGCTGAAAAGCTCCTGGCCGGTGTTTTTATCTTTTGTTGAATTCTGCGAACAGTTAAATAACAAAAAGGCTGCGGCCATTAAAATGAGCCGGGCCGGGGCATTTTTTGCTTTCATTCGAATAAAATTAAATGTTTAAAATTTTACTATTTAAAACAATTTTTTTTAAAGGGGTTTCCCCTGTAGCCCCACGAACTTTTTTCCTTAGCTGAAATGAGCATCAGTGGAAATCGCCCGTTGGCCCCGGGAGCATTCCTTCTGGTCCGCAGGGGTTGTTTCCGGCTGCGATTATTTTTTCCATGCCGATTCAGGGGGTTCATTACCAGCGAAGCGTGGTGCATGGTTTGTTTTCTATGGCGCAGCAATTTTTAATGTTACAGGTCCGGTCAGGCCCGATCTCACGGGTCCAAGGTTCATAGCCCTGCGGGGAAATGAGTAGTGAGGTGCCAGTGTATTGGCTACATGCACCTCAATTTCGTTGGCTCCCTCCCTGACCAGCGATGATATGTTGAACTTAAAGGGGGAGGCCACGCGGATGCCTGCCGGTTTTCCGTTAACAAAAACTTCGGCTGCCACATGTACTGTTCCGAGGTCAAGGATGACCTGCCGGGTTATCTCTTCATTGCTGAGCTCCACTTGTTGTTTATAAACGCCGATTCCTGAATAGGTAGGCAAAGCGAAACCGGCCCAGGGCCCTTCCTGGATTTTTCCGCCCTGCAATTTCATTTCCACAGGTTTTTCAAAGGCAGCACCCTTGTACCGGCCTGGTTTCATTGGAATGCGCACTGCGACTGTTGATACATTCACCGGGGGATTTTTCAGGACGGCCACCCGCTGGTCTGTGGAAATTTTTTCCCCGTTCACCCAAACCTGGGCTTCGTTTTGGGGCAGGCTCATCTCTTTCAGTCCCGGCGGGGCTTCAAACCGGTACCATCCTGTGCGGTTTTCCCCCGGGTTTTTCACATCGTAGGTGATGCCCGGCATCTCCTCAAAGACGTTGAGGAGGGGGGAAGAAAGGTTCACCGAAAGCGGCCGGTGTGGAGTGGTGGAGGAGCCCGCATTTTTCAGGAAGTCACCCCCCCAGGGGTTTTCTCCGGCTTCTCCCCGGACCGATGCTGGTTGCCAGCCGGATGCATCTGTTTCAGGCATTTGCCAGTTTTTGGTCTCTTTGGGATTTCCTTTCCATGAGGCGTCTGTATGCAGTTCAAAAGTCCCGCCCGTTTCAAATGTTCCCTTCATGGCAAGGATAAAACCTTTGTAATTGTCGGCATAAGCCACGTGCATCCCTTTCAGGAACTGCCCCCAGGCGGCGATTAGATTCTGTCCTTTTTTAAGAAAGGGGGTAACATCAACGCTTTTGGGGTATTCCCAGCTGGCCCACGGACCGATATCCTCCTCCACTTTTTGGCCATTGATGAACAATCTGAACCCGGAGACACCGGTAACCAGCACCTGTGCTTTTTCCGGCACTTCTTCGAGTTCGATGGTTTTCCGGAAATAGGCTCCTTCGCTGTTTCCCGCCCAGATCCATGAGGCTTTGCTCAGGTCCGGCTGGTAGAGGGCCTGCGTTTTTGCTGAAGATCCAACTGCCGGGGCTTCTTTCTGGACATAGACCATTCCCCCGCTGCCATCGGGGATATCCAGCAAAACCCGGTTATATCCTTTTTCCAGGGGGAGGTTGCCCACGGCCCCGGAGAATTTTTCCTGTTTCCCGTTGACCCACAGGCGGGGTTCCTGGTTTCTCAGCTGGACTTTCAGTCCGGCCCGCTGTTTCTTGGGGGAGACAATGTGCGTAAACAGCAGTTTCCGGCCCTCTTTGAGTTGAATGAAGTTTTTGTTATAATGTCCGTCCGGGTAGCCGGAGTGTCCTCCCCAGGGAGCGGGGGTGCCCGCACCTGTTTTTTGGGAGAAAGTGATCTCCCGCCACGAATAATTTGTCCCCTCCAGGTTCATCACTTCCCCGGCGGCAATTTTTTCCTGATCCTGCAGAAGCACGGGGATTACCGCTGCATCTTCGGGGATCTCCTCCAGGGCCAGCCAGTAAGGCCCCCTGTCAAAGGTGACTTTTTCCCAGGCATGGTCATTAAATCCGGGGCGGTGCCATCCCTTTTTAACCCCCTTGGTTTCCTCTTCTTCGCGGTATTTCATTTGACGCACTTCCGGGCCCAGTTTTTCATCGGAGGGAGGCCATCTGAAATCCCCCCACCGGTTATCCCGGGTGGGGATGACGGAAAAGTCCCAGTTTTCCGATAATGGTTTGTTGTACCAGTGCCGGGAGGTTTTTGCATCTTTCTTCATGGTTGGTTTCCCCGGATTTAATACGACCATTTGTCCTACAGTCCCCTCCAGTAATAAACGGATAAACGTGTACCCGTTTTTTCGCTCGAAGTGATCCAGTTCACGGATCGTACCTGAAAAGGGATCCCACTTTTCGGGGACTCCGTCGGCCCGGAGGCGGGCTTCCAGATGAACGGGATCTTTTCCGGTATTTTGGATCAGGTATATATGAGTATCATTGGTTTTCCGGTGAGCGACAAATACATCCCCTCCTTTTCCGACGAAATCGCGGTCAATGTTAGCGGATAAAAGATCCGGGATAAGAGCGGGTGTTTCCGGGATGAAAGCGGCATATCCGTCCTTTTCATGCTTTACCGTTGTTTGGGAAATCTCTCCCCGCGGGGGCAAAGTCTCCAGCATCTCTTCCAGCAGCCGGGCCAACCGGGGGTCGGCTCTTCCGTTTTCGGCTGAAGCCTGTGGAAGTTGTCCGTAAAAGATCACGACGCCTCCGCTTTGGACCAGATCGAGGGCTTTCTGTGCGACGGAAAGCCGCATGGTTTTTTGCGGGCCGAAAACGAGTGCCTGGTATTGGTTGCCGCGGACCGACAGGGTTCCACCCTGGATGTGGCCTTCCGCAATGGATTGGTCGTCAATGATATCGTTATCCATTCCCTCATTATAGATCAGGCGGGAAAGTTGCATATAGGTATTGTAATCGATATCATTTTTTTCCTGATCGGCCAGCAGGCTGGTCACCGGATAGTGCACGGCCACATCCGCTATGGTTTTTCCCTGCGACATCAGATAACTGGCCCTGGCAACCCAGTCGGAAATTTTGTGGTAATACCTCCAGTAAGGCTGGTTCCAGTGGGGATCGGGGGCGGCATGTTCCCAGGTGCTGGCATTCAGCGAATAATACAACCCATGTTCGTCATACAGGTTGGCCCCGAAGGCATAGGTAGCGGCCAGCCAGCTGAGGGTCTGGTTGGTGGTCCGGCCCCACCCCGAGGAGTGGAACCCTTCGTTCCAGACCCGCGGGCGGTTATACAAGCGGGCAATGGAGGCAGCGATCTTCGTATCGTAATAGTTTCTTCCGGTTACCGGATGCTGCCCTGCATCATCAAAACCCGGCGCAGAGAACCACCGCTGGGAGCGGAAATAATCGATGTATCCCTGGCTGTGGTTGTATATATTTTTCCGTCCCCAGTTGTCGTGGCTTGTTAGCAGGTTTTTTCGGCCGGTCCAGTCAAAAACCTTTTTCCAATAGGTTTTTTCCACCAGGGCCAGGTAGGCATCAAAATAGTCTGTCCGGTATTTGGGGGTTTGGGATCCCACATCAAAATGAAGCGCAGGAATGGCCCGTGCAATGTTGTATCCAAACATGGTCCGAAAGGTATCGGCCAGTGCCTGGTTGTAAATATTACGGGGTGTGGGCGGATGTTCATCCTGGAAAACCCCCGCCAGGCTTTTTCCCATGGCCTGTGGTCCCACCACCTGCTCAATTCCCTGATAGAATTGCTGTAAAAATGCATCGGCAGAGGCCTCATTCAAATAAAACGAACGGTAAGGAGCCGCCACAGAAACAGCCACTTTCCATTCCCCTTTTTCCGGAGGATCCCAGGAGAGGATGCCTTCATGAATGTGTTTTTTAATATTGAGGCTTTTTTCATCCCGGGCCGTGTCATTCATTACGGGAAATGCCCGGGCATCCAGTACTTTCCCTTCTGTTAGCTGCATCCGGAAGCTTTCGCCTGGTTTTGCAGTTGAGGAATGAAATTCAATCCGGTAGGTGCCCGTATTTCCCACCCGGGAGGCAGCCTTTTCAAGCCAGCCATAATGGCCGTATCCCACCTGGTCGTATAGCCAGAGGTGCATACCCAGCCGTTCACACTCCCCGTGGACGTATTCGACCATGCGCCACCACTCCTCGCTGAAGGATTCGGGGTAACAACGGGCAGGGGAGCGCTGTATCGGGCAGAGCGCTTTGACCCCTTTGGCGGCAAGGGTTTCCAGTTGCCAGGTGACCCGCTCCTTGTTTAAGGAATCTGCTTCCCACCACCAGAGGGGAACTTCACCCCATGTGGCATGATCGGGTGACTCAAATGCAACTTTTAATTTCTGGTAGTCCGGACCTGTTTGGGCAGTTGATGTCGCCCAAATGGCGGTTATGAACAGTACAACAGGAAAAAAGGATTTTGAAAGATGCATCTTCATTACAATCTATTTAATGTTTGTTTTTCAGTCAAGTAAATAATTCTAACATCTATTTTAAAAAGGGCCCATGGAACTCGCTTTATAGTGGTCCAACTTTGTGGCAAAATTTAACATGCTTGTTTCATAACCTTTTTTGTTTGGGAAGTATGCCAATGTACCATTGGTTTATCTTTCAATTGTCAGTGGCCAGGCAGGGAATTCGGATGAGTTATACCCACGCTTCGGTGCGGTCAAAATTTACCTCGATCGTTCCCAGGTCAGGCGCTTTCATTTTTGAGGGGTTCTGCCATTAATTTGTTAAACCTAGAAATATTTTCCCGGTTTTGCTAATTTTTTTTGCATTCCCTCATTTCCGTTGGGCGGGAAAATACTTTTGTGGCAGTAAACATCCTTTCTGTATTTCGTTTTTTCAAAAAAAGGGGGTGTATCGGAACAGAAAAATCTCCTGATTTTCTGTTTAAAAAGCCGCTGCTTAAAAGTGTTTACCGAATTGAAACAACAAAAGTATGAAACGAGCATGTAAAATATTTACACTCAAAGAGATTGACTAAAGTAAATGCGCGTTCCATACGATGCCTTTAAAAATAGACCATTTTAATCGTATGAAAAAGTAAATAAATTACTTCTCAGCAGTTGAAAATGTGCGGCTTTTGATACACCCCCGGATTTTATCGAATGGGTTTATTTATATTCCTCATTCTGCTCGATCGATGGATCCAGTTCCATGACATTGCTTGGAATGGGGAACAGCAGATTGATCTCTTCGAATGCATCATCGGCAATGTTTGGCAGCCCGTGTTGTGTAGCTGCATGGGCCTGCATCACCTCTTTTGCTTTTCCTGTTCTTACCAGGACATCCCAGCGGTCGGCCTCACAATGGAACTCCACCCTTCGTTCATGGATGATATCCTCGAGGGTTGCAGAGGTGGTTTCCAGGCCTGCCCGTTCCCGCACCTCTTTTATAAGAGGAAGCGGGTCGCCACCGCCTTCACGCACGTAACATTCTGCCAGCATAAGCAATACATGCGGGTAACGGAAAACCGGGAAGTTACTTCCTGTGATTAACCGTTGGGAGTGGTCCGGATCCATAAACTTCAGGGTGAAAGGAACGATTGAGCCCTGGTATATCCCGGTTTCCGGATCGGTGAATGAAAAATCGATCATCGATTTTCGCTGGTCACCCTCTTCGAACGAGTTAATCAGATCTTCTGTCGGGACATTTAAACCCGTCCTGGCGGTATTTTGCTCGAGGGGAAGGTAAGTCGTTCCTGAATTATAGGGCAGGAACTGGTACATGAAAACACTGCCCATGCCGTAAGTTCCCTCAATATACTGAACAGAAAAAATGATCTCTTCATTGTTTTCATTGTTGATGTCAAATACCGAGGCGTAATCATCCAGCACATCATATTGTTTGCTGCTGACAACCGTCTCCAGTTCGGGGGCAGCCTCATCATATCGTCCCTGCCACATCAGGGCTTTTGCCAATAAAGTCCTTGCAGCTCCTTCGGTGGCTCTTCCCTTATCCGCTCCTGAATAGGTCGGGGGCAGGTCTGTCTTGGCATCGTTCAGGTCCGAGATGATCTGGTCGTATACTTTGTCTTTTGAAACCTGTTGATTCAGTTCAAAAGCTTGTTCCATGGTTTCCACTTTCTGGGTCACCAGGGGGATATTTTCAAAATACCGGACCAGGTAAAAATAGTAAAAAGCGCGTAAGAATTTGGCCTCCGCCACATAGCGGGCTTTGTTTTCCACCTCTTTCTCTTCAATATAGTGCAGGACAGTATTGCATTTGCCTATTCCGCTGTAGCAATTATCCCATGCCGGTTCAAGGATTCTGTTCTGGGATGCCATCAAGAATTGGTCGAGATCCCACCAGTCATAACTCGACTGATCCACCCGGTTATACTGGCAGGTGGTATTGTCGGAGCGAACTTCGGCAAAGGACCATGCACTGCCTCCCCAGCCGCCAATGCCTCCGTCCCCGCCATTGGAATAGAGCGGCCGTAAGTTTGAATAGGCTCCGGTAACCGCTTCTTCAAACTGCTGGGCTGTTTCAAAGTAGGATTTTACACTTAAATTACTTATAGGGACTTCGTCCAGGAAATCCTCTTCACTGCATGCCAATACAATGATGCTTAGCAGTAATATGTATGTTATTTTTTTCATTGTTTTAATGTTTTTTTGGTTAAAGTGTCATGCTTATTCCCAGTTCAACCGATTGGGTTAACGGATAATCATACCGGTCAATATTTTGCTGCAGGGAGCTGTTGCCATACCGGCTCACATCCGGATTCCCGTATTTGTAATTTGTAAAGATGAATGGGTTTTGAACGGAGAGTGAAACCCGGAGCCGTTTAAAATAATCAAGTTTGAAGGAGTAGCCCACATCCAGGTTCTGAACTTTCAGGAAGGATATGTCTTTATAGACAAAGTCTGAATTTCCGTCCCGGTCCAGGTAAGTTTGGTGGAAGGTAGCAGAAATTCGGCCGTTCCCGGGTTCTTCAGGCGAGCGCCAGCGTTCCTCCACTTCGCGGGTCACATTAAACACGCCATCGGTATTTAACGTACTTGCTTCCAGTGATGCATAAACATCAAAGTTGTAGGCAAAACTCATGGAGACATTGCAATCCCAGTTTTTATAGGTAAACCGGTTATTTAATCCTCCTCTGAAATCCGGATGGGGATTTCCGATAATGATCCGGTCTTTTTCATCAATGATACCGTCTTCATGCGCATCATAGTAGCGCGGTGTTCCGGGCAACTGTCCCGGGACTGTGGCATACTCTTCCACTTCGCTTTCATCTTTCAGAACGCCAAGGCTTTTCCAGCCGTAGAACATGGACATGGGCTGTTCCACCTTTGTAATGGTATACTGTCCGGAGAACCCCACACTCGATTGAATATTATCAATACTTCCCAGGTCGAGCACTTTATTTTTGTTGTGCGAAATGTTAAAATCTGTTTCCCAGGTAAACTTGTCGTTGGCAATATTTTCTGAAGAGACGGTAAATTCAAATCCCCTGTTACGGATCTCTCCGATATTTTTTGTGGTTGAACTAAAGCCAGAGGAGATCGGAATGGCAACATTCCAGAGCATATCCTCGGTGGTTTTATTGTAGAAATCAACAATAAAATTCAGCTTTCCATCCAGCACCGTTAAATCAATGCCGGTGTTGAACTCCCGTGATTTCTCCCAGCTAAGTTCTACATTTTCAATTCCTCCCACCGATTTACCGGAAGCGACGGCTCCTCCAAAAGAGTAATTATTGGTGTACAGGGTTGGTATCCAGGTATAGTTGCCAATGCCGTTATTTCCGCTGAAACCGTAACTGGCCCGTATCTTAAGGTTGGTCAGCCAGGCCGGATCGGGGAAGAAATCTTCTTTGGTAATATTCCAGCCGGCCGAAGCGGAGGGGAAATACCCCCATTTTCTATCGGATCCAAAACGGGAGCTGCCATCCCGGCGGATGGTGGCTGTTAAGAGGTATTTAACATTGTAGTCGTAGCTCAGCCTGAAAATGGAAGACAACATGGACCAGTTGGATTCCCCTGTACCTCCGCTGTATTCATTGGCCGCATTCAGGGTTTTTATATCGTCTCCGGGGAAATCCTGCCCGGAAATGCTGCTGGAGTAGTAGTTGTAATGCTCCATGGTATAACCGGCCAACCCCGCCAGTGAGTGTTTCCCAAAGGTTCTTTCATAGTTCAGGGTATTTTCAAATTGCCAGTTATAGGCTTTCCCGGTACTATAGGAACCGCCGACAGCCGTTGGCGGGGTAGCCCAGCCGGTATTTACTTCTGAGGGTTTGAAATATTCATTAAAACTCTGTCCCCATTGCATGTTTAATTGTGACCGGAAGGTCATTCCCTGCAGGGGCGTAAGTTCCACGTAGGGTTGTACATAGAGGTCAAAGTTCTGGTCATTCCGGACCTGGAAATTCAGGTCATAAAGTGAATTGGAGAAATTGAATGTTCCATCGGAATGGATGTTTGTATCCCATTTCCCGTCAAAATATTCCTCCTGTTCGTTGGGGATATCATCCTTGTATGGTCCATCCAGGGGTGGAACCATGATCGCATTTCCATAAGCGCTTCCGCGGTCTCCGCCGGCAGGGTTCCCCCACCACCGGATGGTGGGATTGATTTTGATCCCGGTTTTGAAAATCTCATTGGGCTCATAATCCATGTTGGCCCGGAAATTCAACCGTTTAAAGTTGGTCTCCACCACCGCTCCTTCATCATGGGTGTATCCCAGGGAAAAGAACCCTTTAAAGTCCTCGGTACCATGGGTAACACTTAAATTATACGACTGCTGGGGAGCCACACGTGTCATAACATCCTGCCAGTCGACACCCTTACCTCTCCAGAATTCAGGATTCCGGTACTCTTCTGCAACGTCTTCCAGACTGAATTCTTCTCCGTTAAAAGCTGCTTGTTCCTGAGCATTTTCCAGCCGCCACCGGGCAAATTCCTCGGCATTCATCAGGTCCAGTCGTTCCATGGGCATTACCTGCTGCAGTCCGCCCTGTATATCAAAAGTGATTTCGGTTTTTCCGGCTTGTCCAGACTTTGTGGTGATCAGAACCACGCCGTTGGATCCCCGGGATCCGTAGATGGCCGTAGCTGAAACATCTTTCAGTACTTCGATGGAAGCGATATCCGACTGGTCGATAACAGCCAGCGGGGAACGTTCCTTTCCGTATACGCTGTGCATGGGTATTCCGTCAACTACAATCAGGGGATCATCGCCGGCACCGATGGAACCGCTTCCCCGGATCCGGATGGTGGATCCGCCGCCGGGAGCCCCGGAGTTTTGTTTAATGTCCACCCCTGCAATCTTACCTTCCAGTGAATTGTCGACTGAATTGGTTAACTGGCTGCTGATTTTTTCAGGTTCAATGGATGAAACGGCAGTAGAGATCTTGTTTCGCTGCATGGTACCATAGCCAATGGCAACCACCTCTTCCAGTCCGATGGTTTCTTCCTCCATGGTGACATTGATGGTTGTCTGGTTCCCGACAACCACATCCTGTGTTTTCATTCCGACGAATGAAAATTCCAGGATGGCATCTCCGGGAAGGTTTGTAATGGCATATTCGCCATCGGCGTTGGTCACCGTTCCCTGGGTGGTTCCTTTAACCACCACGGTTACGCCGGGGAGTGGCTGGCCATCTTTGCCAGTGACTTTTCCGCTTACCGAAGGTTGTTGTTCCCCTTTTTTGGTGTCAACTGCCGGTTCATTAGCAGCGAAGAGGACTACCTGCCGGTCAATGATGCGGTAATCAATTTCATTTTCCCTGAAAAGCTTTTCCAATGCTTTGTCAATGGTGATGTCTTTAAAATGAACACTAACCAGGCGTTCCACATCCAGTATTTTGCTGTTGTACAAAAACCGGAATTCCGATTTCTGCTCAATTTCCAGCAAAACATTCTTCACGGAAGTGTTCTCAAACGTCAGGTTCAATCTGGTTGTCTGGGCATAACTGCTTACAGCATAGCCCTGGACAACGGTGAGGATGACAGCATAAAACGTTAACCTCATAATTCGAAACGTTTTTTTGGCCCAAAGATTTTTCAATGCAGGCCCGTTACTACATAAAATTTTCATAAATTTGCATGCTTTTAAATTAATAAATTGGTTATTAATGCTTTTCCTTTCGGGCAGGAAAGGGAAAGCGGAAAGTACAAGGGGGCGCGGAATGCGTCCCTTTTTTCAGCTCATTCTATTTTTGTTTGATTTCAATTTCCATTTTGCTAAAAGTTTTATTGGTTTTTCTTTCTCTTTTTTTGATGGTATAGTCGATGGGTGCTGAAATTTTCAGCAGGTCCAGCACCTGCTTCAGTGATTCGTCTTCAAAGGTGGCGGTATAAACATAATTTTTCAGCTCGGGTCCGGTAAGCCGGATGTCCACATTGAACCAGCGGTTAAGCCGGCGCACGACCTCCGGCATGGGATCGTCACGAAAGAGCAGGATGCCGTCTTTCCATGCCGTGTATTTTTCGGTATCCACAGGGTTCACCAGCAACTTTTTCTTTCCCTCTTCCCAGAATGCTTTTTGTCCGGGCTTTAAGCAGGTGATCTCTTTATGAGTGGTCCGGCAATCTTCCTGGAAAAGTTTAATCCCCCCTTCGATCAGGGCCACTTCGACCAGTTTCTCGTGTGGGTAGTTGGTAGCCATGAATTCGGTGCCGGTGGCTTTTATGTTAATTTTCCCTGTATTGACGACAAACGGAACATCTTTATTTTCTGCCACCTCAAAATAGGCTTCGCCGGCTAATTTTACTTTGCGGACGTGTTTGCTGAAAGTCACCGGATAGCTGAGGCTGGTTTTTGAGTTCAGGTGTACTTTGGTGCTGTCCGGGAGGTAGAATTCGGAACGCATTCCTGCCGGGGTTTCAAGGGTATGCCACGCCGTGAATGTTTCTGGGGGCTGCGGTTTCCTCAGGGCAAAGTATAAGGTGGTAATTATGAGGGGAACAAGGAGCACGGCCGCCACTTTTTGAAAAGTTTTCAGCACCCGGGAAGGCCTTTTGTTTTTAATTCGTGCATTTACCTGCCGGAGGGCTTTCTGAGCATCAAACTTTTTCATTGACCCCAGGAGTTTGATCCCCTCCAGCACCCGGAGCGACTCAGCAAAGAACTGCTGGTTTTCTTCAGAAGCCGCTTTCCACTCCTCGGCTTTCTTTCGCTCCGTGGGAGTGATGGTTCCTTCAAACCAGGAAAGGACCCATTCTGCTATGGGGCGGTCATTCATTGGCTGCTTTTTCAATTGGTTTGATTTGTTTATTTAATAGACGACTGAAGCGGCAAAAACACATATCCATCCGGTGAAAAAATGTTGATTTTTTTCCAGGCGGCCACTTTTTCTCTTTGGAACCGGGGAGGCATCGTGATTTCCCCTTACCGCTTCAGGCAGTTGGCACACAAACGGATCTCGGGACGCAATTTCAGGCGCTCAAAAGGGATGGGCTGGTGGCATTTGAGGCAAAGGCCAAAGTCTTTTTCATAAACAACCTGGGAGATTTTCTGAAGCTGGTCCAGCCGGTTTTTCATGTTACGCATGCTGGCGTCCACAATGCTTTTGTTGTTAATGGCATCCATCCGCGAAATGCGTCCGATGGCATTATCGGGCGCCACAGGAGCATTAAACTCCTTTAACTCCTCAATTTTTCCGGTGAGCTTTTTGATCTCCCGTTGAATGACCTCAATGATCTGTTGGTGTTCTTCTTTTTTCATCGCTGCCGGCAAGGTTATAAAAATTTTATTGAAAGGTATTCTATAACAGTTTTTTTTCAGGAAATATTCCCTAGATTGTAAATATTCTTCTTCCCACCGTGGTTAAAGCAATGAAAGGTCTTGAGTTTTGATTTTTTTCAACACGGAAAGGGAAGGCGGACAAGTGTCTTTTCGTTCAAGAACCCCGTTAAAGAAAAATTTAGAGAAGTGGATACGTAAAAAGGATTTTCGTAAGGATGGATAAAGCATTGTATGGGTCCTTTATTGTCCCCCTCAGAAAATGCCCGAAGAATGCATGGATTGGAAATAAGGGGGCATCCCTGGTTTTTCTGCGGCGCCACAAATTCAGGATTCCTGAAACTTTTTTTGTAACAGGTCGGGCATATGAAGAATTTTTGCAAAAAGGGGATCAGGTTTTCGGAAAACTGAAAGATGAACTTTCCCGGATTCCGGATTTCACCTATGCTGTTCGGTCGTCGACCAACATCGAAGATACTCAGAATTTTTCCCATGCAGGACAATTTAAAACCATTACGGGAGTCCGGGGACGGGAAGAATTGATCGCGGCTATATCAGAAGTTTGGCAATCCGCCGCTCATCCTGAGAGTGAGGATTATCAGGCAGCCATTCCAGGCGCAAAGGAGCGGGTGAAATGTGCTGTCATAATACAGCGGATGATCCCTGCAAAATTGGCCGGTGTTTGTTTCAGCAAAAACCCCGTGAGCCAGCAGGATGAGGTAGTCACCGAGGCCGTGGAAGGGGCCGGTGACTCCCTGGTGCAGCAGGGAAAAAACCCTTTCCGGTGGAGAATCAGGAATGGAAATATTAAGGAAGGGAACCCGGAGCATCAATATATTGGTATTGTGAAATACCTTGCAGAAGCCACCGCAAAACTGAAACGTTTGAGCCGGCAACATATTGATGTGGAATGGGTTTTTGATGGAGTTGACGTTTATTTCCTTCAGTTAAGGGGCATTACAGGAAATAGCCGCCAGCATGTTTATTCCAATAAAATGGCGCAGGAAATGCTGCCCGGACTGATTAAGCCGCTCGTTT
Source organism: Tangfeifania sp. (assembly GCA_018400515.1). Next base: position 13,127 of record JAGYMR010000001.1, on the reverse strand, counting down.
GGTCGGTGAATATTCCACTGGTCAACGGAACCTGGATTCATATCCTTTCCAGGATTATCGGGAAAATGGGTGTTCGACCCGGCGACCTCGCCAAATCATTTTATTACCGGACCTATTTCAATGTCACAAATCTGGCCGCTATTTTTAAGGAATTCGGGGTGCCGCTGACAGTCTTTGAAGAGATGATGCTCAGTGAAAAAAAAACAAAGCATACCTTTAACCCCGGGCTCAGAACCATCAGGCATACATTTCGCATTATGGCATTTGTCTGGTCCTTGCTGAATTTCGAGACTTTTTTTAAGAAAGAGTATCCGGTTTTGAAGGATTATTGCCAGAAGCTGGACGAAGAAATTGCCGGGAGCGATGTCGGAGAGGCGTTTTCCGTTTTGTTTGATAAACTGTTTAAGGCAGGACAGCGACTCACCTTCCTGAATATTTTAATTCCTGTTTTGATGCGGATTTACGATAAAAGATTCACCCGCCAATTGAAACGCCGGAAACTGGATTACAATAAGATTTCGTTTCATGCTGACTTTCCGGAGCTTGAAGAGCTTTCCCCCCTCGCTTACATGCAACAGTGCAAAAAAGAGCTGGAGGAGTTTTCAGAAAGAAAGGGCCTGCAGGTGACTTCGTTGGCCCAATTAAGAGAGCAAGAGGATGCCGCAATTATCTGCAGGGAGTTCGACCAGTTCATTCACCGTTTCGGACATTTCAGTGAAAGCGGAAATGATTTTTCCCATCCGAAGTGGGAAGAAGATGAAGCGTTTGTTTTTCAGATGATTTCAAGTTCAGCACCTGTAAATAAACATAAGGAGTTGGTTGCTTTCAGGGAATTGAAGCCTCCCGGAATAAAGGGAATGATTTTGAAACGGTCCTATTTCAAAGCCGGCCGGTTTAAGGTGTATCGCGAACAGATCAGTTCTTTATACATTTTTGGTTACGGGTTATTCCGGAAACTATTCTTAATGTTGGGGAGGTCTTTTGTGGAAAAATCCCTCATAGATGAAAACAGCGATATTTTTTATCTTGAGCTGAAAGAGGTTGAAAAGCTGGTAAATTCTTCGGGGGAGGTTGAAAAAGACCGGTTCCGGCGGCAGATCATGAAAAGGAAAAGGGAAATGGAGGAGTGCCGGGATGTGGTGCTGCCTTCCGTGATTTATGGGGAAACGCCCCCCGTTTTAACGAAAGCGAATATCCGGAATTTTTCGGGGGTACCTGCTTCTCCGGGGACATTTCAGGGAAAAACGCGGATTGTAAAGCGGGTTGCTGATTTCAACAAAGTACACCGAGGGGATGTCCTGGTTATTCCATTCTCTGATGTAAGTTGGACCCCGGTGCTGGTCAAAGCCGGTGGCATTGTTTCGGAATCGGGAGGCGTCCTTTCCCATTGCTCCATCATTGCCCGGGAATTGGGCATACCGGCTTTGGTTTCTGTGGAAAATGCATGTACCCTTCAGGACGATATGAAGGTTACCGTAAATGGTTCGAATGGCATTTTAACCGTGCATGATGATGAATGATTTGCTTACATTCTTGCAGCATCACCCCTGGGCCATTATCATTTTTTGCGCTGTGTCCGGATATTTGATCGGCTCCGTATCGTTTGCCCGGCTGGTTTATTTCATGGTGAAAAAAAGTAAAAGCTATGAACCTTTCAGTGAAACGATCCCGTTAACCGGCGAAAAGTTTGATTCCAGTTTGATCAGTGCCACCTGGGTCTCCAAAAAAATCGGGAAGCGTTTTGGGATGATCACTGCTTTTGCCGACATGTTAAAAGTGGCCATCCCCACCCTGGCAGTTAAATTAATCTTTCCGGGAACGCCCTATTTTTTGGTGATAGCCCTTTTGGGAATTTGTGGCCATAACTATCCCCTTTATTACCGTTTTGTTGGTGGGCGGGGGGAATCCCCCATGATGGGGGCTCTGTTTGTCATCAACTGGTTTGGGGTTTTTCTGGCAAATGCCGCCTCATGGGTGCTGGGGTATCTTTCCGGAAGCATTTTGGTGATGCGTTTTGGCTGGTATGTCTTGCTGATCTTCTGGTACTGGTACTACTTCAACGACCTGTATTATGTGATTTTTATGGTGCTGGCCAATTTTTTTTACTGGTTTGCCATGCGGAAAGACCTGGCAAAATTCCGGCAAATCAAAAAGAGTTCCCGGAAAAAGTTAAGGGAAGAGGATATCTCGGATTTTATTCTCATGGGAAGGGGAACGGGCCGGTTCCTGGATCATTACAGTGCTTATGCCCTTGTCAGGAAATGGGTGTTCTCTAGAGGGAAATAACCCCTGGCGGGGGAGTGGGAGGTTGTCCTTCAGGGACATTCAAAAAGTGGATTTTTGGCGCTCCGGGGAATTATTTTTTAGAGACCAAGAGCGGCGGTATTGGATGGCGGATTCTGAGACGATCAGAGAATCAAATTTGGCACCGGCTTCCGGTTGATTTTTCAGGTGGAAATCGAGCCAGGGGATCAGGAACCGGCGGATGAGGTTGTGTTGTTCTCTGGTGGAGATCCCGGGCCCGGAAGGGCAAAATGCTTCTGCCAGTTTGCAGGCAATGCTTCTATTCGCCATCTGGCAATGGCTGCCTCCGGTAATATTGATGAGGATTTTTTCCCGGCTATTCAGGGAATCATATAGCGGGAACTGATGTTGGCGGGGCGGGGTGATGCAATCGTTGCTGCCGGCGAACAGGATTACCGGTATGGAAATTTTTTTTGCTGCTTTAACAGCCGGGGGACGTGTATTGTAGGCCGCCAGGGCGCACAGGGCTTTTGCTGGTGAACCCCTGAATGCAGCAGCTAAAACAGCAGCACCTCCTCCCATGCTGTGTCCCATCAATACACTGTTGGGGGCTATCCGGTTATAAAAAAGGGATCCGGAATCCTTTGCCTGTCTATGAAAATGGGTGGTAATGTAGTGCATGTCCCGAGCCATCTCCAAATGAGAGGGGGCCAGTCCCCGTTCTTTTTTTACATAGATAAAAATATATCCCCACGGTACAACGGCCGTCCAAAGATTCCGGTAGTTGCGGACGCTCATCAGGTACCCATGGCCGAAACAGATGTAGGGGAATTTTCCCCGCAGGACAGAAGAAACCGGGACATCCCTGCCGGATGAATCCGCAGGATAGAAAATTTGGAGCCTAATTTTCCGGTGATCTCTCTCCGGATCGGATACAACCATTTTGGTTTTCCCGATGGGGACGGGTTGGGGAAAAGCCTTTACAATGAAGAGTAATAAACAGAGGATCAATGGATATTTTGATAATGAAACGGACATGGTGGTTATTACATAGGTAATTAATGATATTGTGTTTGTAAATTTCATGAGTTATCGCTGAAACCGGATGGCCGTCCCCGCAATTTGGTTTTGATTTTCCGGTTGTTTTCCGGGAACGCACCAGGAGATTTCAAAAAAAGTCCAAAATTATTTAATGGCATGCAAATATCCGTCTGCTGCCAGGATGTAAACTTTATCCCTGTAAATGCAGGGCGTTGATTCTTCCACGCGCATTCCCAGCTTATAGATCCAGTGCGGTTTTCCCGAAAATGCGTCCAGGCAATAGAACAGCGGGGTATTTCCGGATGCGATGTAAATTTTGTTGCCGGCAATGGTCGGAGCAGACAGCCCCCCACCGTCGGGAAAGGTCCAGTGAATTTTTGCTGATTCGGCATCGACACAATAAACCCGGGAGGCCATGGGCACTCCTGCCAGCCCTGTACCGACCCGGGCGGTGTAATAGGCATATTTTTTAAAGAAAGCCGGGGTGGCATTAAAGTTAAGAAATCGCCCCTTTTCTTCAGGATTGGTGTTTCCATCATTCAGGATTTCTCCCGTTTTCGCATCGAGATACATGAACACATTGCGATGATGCGGCAGGTAGATCTTCCCGTCATAGGCAATGAGTGTTCCAGAATCCAGGCCGACCCCGTTGGCTTTCCAGACGATCTCTCCGGTTTTTTTATCGAATGCATAAAGCGAACGGCTCCAGGATCCAAAGTAAACCAATTCACCGTCAATGGCGGGTTCTGCCGGGATGGATTTGGCGGTGGGGTACATCCAGATGATGTGGCCGGTTAGGGCATCGAGGCAGACTGCATATCCGCTGACCGTAGGTACAAATACAAGGCCCTCATCAACAACTGCAGAGCCCCAAACCCAGCCTCCAGGGACGGTTTGTTTCCACAACATTTCACCGGATTGGGCATCCAGGCAATAGAAAAAACGTTCACCTCCCTGCTGTCCTGCAAACACCCGGCCATTGGCAATGGCCGGTCCAACAGAGATAGCCCCGCCCATTTCAAATTTCCAGTACTCTTTTCCTGTTTCTGCGTCCACACAATAGAGGAACCCTGCTGGATTTCCAAAATACAACTTTCCTTTTGAAGCTGTTGGTTTCGACTGATAGTAAGTGCCTCCCGAAAGGACATCGGTGAAGATCCGGTCCCCCCGGGCGTTTTTAAATGAGTTGAGGAGGCTTTTTTTCCAGAGGAGTTCACCGGCGGCATTGATACAATACAGCCACAAATTACTGTCATTGATTAGAATGGTATCTCCCCGGGCTACCAGATCGGCATAGACGGGATGGGATGATATCTGTTTCCGCCATTGAAGCGCTCCCTCGAAACTGATACTGGTGAGCATGCCGTCAACAGTAGCGGCCAATATCCCTTTGGAGGTGAAGACCGGTTTCGCACGAATCCAGTCGGTCAATGCTTTTTTCCACAAAATTTTGCCGGATGCAGCATCCAGGCAGAAAAGGTTCTTATTCGCACCTCCTGCATACATTTTCCCGTCCGCCAGCAGAGGTACCGTAAACTGTTTCCGGGCTCCTTTTTCAATCGGGTCCACAGGGGTTTGCCAAATCAATGATCCGTCCGTTTCATTTAAAGCATAGAGAACCCCGCCATTGGAGCCAAAGTAAACCTTCCCGTCAATCAAATTCACTGCTGTATTGACAGCGCCTTCTGCTTTGAATTTCCAGGCAATGCGTTGATTACGCCAGGTCTCCAGATGGAGGGCATAGAGATACCCTTCCATGGTGCCCTGAAAAACCCGGTTTTCTGACATTACCGGTTCAGCCAGAACATCTATGTCACCCACATTAAAATCCCAATGCCATTGTTCATTATTGATATCGGTGCATATCAACCGGTTCAGGTTCTGGCAAATGGCCGGGGAGCCATATATATCATGAATACCAAAAGGATAAACCATGTATTTTTTGTTGGTTGCCACGGGTGCCACCCGCACACGGTAATCCAGGTGCCCGGCATATTTCCGCGATAACGTCCGTCCTGTTTTTTTATCGATGTATACCAGGTTTTTGGCCTGTCCCTCATTGCCGCCATGGCTGTTTATTTCTCTTAAAACAATCCGGTCCTCCAGGATTAATGGGGTAGATGCCATGGCGGGATATTTGTAAATGCCCAGAAGGGGATGATGCTGGGTTGATTTCCATAGCTCTTTCCCGGTGTTTAGGTTCAGGCAAAAGCTGGTTGTGTGCATGCCGGGGGATGCCACATATACGCGGTCATCCTCAATTGCCGGGCGGGCATACCATCCCAGGCCAACCGGAAATTTCCAGGCGGTTTCACCTGTTTGGGGGCCGGGGGCCATGGTGTATCCCGTATTGTGCTTGTTTCCCTGGAACATGGGCCAGTCAGCGTCCATGTCGCCTTTTGCAGCAATTTCAGAAGGCTCGCCTGTGAATGGTTTGAAAATAGGTCCCTCTTCTTTTAAAGTGCGAAGAATCTCCTCCATTACGTAGTAGCCGTTATCCACCACCTGGCAAATACGTTCGATCGCTTTTTCCTTTTCAGGACCGCTGCCATTAAAAATTTTTCCCTGTAACTGATAATAGGCTTTATCGATGTCAAAAAAGGGATGGGTATCCGCACTTTGCTGTTGCAGGCTTCCCAGCCAGATAAAAAGAAGAAGCGCGCGTTCACAATAATTTTCAGGCGTTGTTGGAGCCACTTTTACCTCCTTCCGGGCCAGGTCAATGTCGGGATTCCCGGAGGAGAAAAAAACATCATTCCCAGGGGGCGATTTTTTTTCAGGCAAGGTGTCAGGAGGTGCGGCAGGAAAAGCATGCGTGAATTCTGCCCCGAATTTACCTGCGGTCCGGGCATATGCTGCATTTTTGAAATTACCCGTAATGGAAAAGATCAACAGAATAAAAACAACCTTATGGTGCTTATTTTGTCTCAAAATATTTTAAAAAAATGGTAAAACACGCCAAAATGGAACAGCAAGTTAAGTTAAAAATTTGAAATTTTATCATTCTTCAAAATATTAACAATCAATATTTAATAAGTAATATTAAAAAAAGGAACAAAGTGTTGGTTTTGATTGTAAATTGACTTCTGAATTCTGTCTTAGGTAAGAAAGGCGCAAGAAATTTAGCATTCAAAACGACACAAAAAAGAATGATTAAATTTTAGGTGAGAGCGACGGATGGAGCGGGTCCATCGGTTTCCAGGTGTTTAATTAATAAATAATTATAAGATTTTATATAGAAACCAAAAGTTTGAATTATGATTGTAGGACTCACTATTGCAGCCTTGTTGCTGGTTATTGTATCGGGAATCATGTATTTAAGCTACCGGGACTTAAAACAGAATCATTAAAGGGGTTTCGGCATTTTGATGCTGAGATATTTGCTGACATACAATTGAATTTCCGGTATTGAACAGGGAAGGATTGCCCTCTTTTGGGAGAAATCAATCTGAATATTTTGCCCGAAAATTTCGGATCCTGCAGAGGCTGATGGAACCATTCGCTTCCTTTAAGGATTATTATTCACTGTTTCCATTGGGCTGGCGGAATGTAACAGGGAAAAGGCTTTTGAAACACGGCGGATCGGGCACTGTTTTGTCTTATTATAATTGTTTGTTTTTAAGTGTTTATCTTATTGTTGTTGAAAATACCAGTTGCATTTGGCAGAATGCGCAAGCTTCTTTTGATGGAACCCGCTTAATTTTGATCCAAATTTTTTGCAAAAATTCGTTATGCTCGTTTTATTTAAAAAAACCGTATATAGTTGTTGCAACAAAAACCGACAAACGATTAAAAGAAACGAGCAAGTAAAATATATACATCCAGGGGAATGATTAAAATAGATGCGCGTTCCATAGGATACCTTTGAAAATAAACAATTTTAATCGTATGAAAATCAATGAATCCATAAGAAAAAATAACCTGTTGCTGGTCGTTGGATTTGTGCTTCTCTGGAATTCGGGATTTATTGGAGCAGAATACGGATTGCCCTACACCGGGCCCTTCACCCTGGTATTCTGGCGTTACCTTGCGCTCACCATACTTATCTTTCTATATCTCCTGGTAAAAAAACGCTTTAAAACAATTAGCTGGTCTGTAGTGGGTTACAATATGCTGGTGGGTTTTCTTGCTCATGGTGTGTGGCTCAGTTGTGTACTTTTGTCACTGGAGCAGCATGTTCCTGCCGGTATAGTGGCACTTGTGGTGGCATTACAGCCGTTAGCTACCGGCGCATTTTCAGGTCTTGCAGTCGGGGAACCAACGCCATTTCACCGTTGGCTGGGGTTGATCGTCGGGTTTGGCGGAGTGGCACTGACCGTGCTTTCAAGGATTGATTTTAATGCTCCGGAATCGGTTTTTGGTTATTTAGTACCTCTGGGTTCAGTAATTGCCATCACCGTAGCCACATTAATTCAACGGAAAATGGATATCCTGGATACCAACTACCATTTGCCTTTGGATCTGACACTCTTTTACCAGAGCCTGGCAACAACTCTGGCTTTGGCAATACCAGCCATTTTTTGGGAGAATCTGGAAACCCGATGGGAATCTGAATTTATTTTCGCCATGCTTTGGCTAATCATTGGCGTGTCGTTTGGAGCATACGCCTTAATGTGGCGCTTGATTGAACAAATGGATGCCACCCGGGTAGCCAGCCTGTTTTATTTTGGCCCACCGGTAACGATGCTGATGGCCTGGATGGCTTTTGGCGACACCCTTGAAATTATGGACCTAATCGGATTAGCAGTGGTTTTCACGGGGATTGTGCTCACCCAGAAAAAAAAATATCATTAAGGTACCGGTCGTAATTATTCAATGTTTTTTCCCTGCCTGCTTCTTTTGGGGAGTGGGGTTCTTAATGATGAACTCATTCCATTTTGGATTTTAATCTTTCGGCCGCGATAAATCCATAATTCCGGAAGAGCTCATTCCCGGTTTTGTCCAGGATAATTTGTGTTGGAACTGCAGAAATCCCGAAATATTTCATGAGGTTTTGCGAATTCCGGTTCATGATGTTGATGACTACAACATTGACCTTATTTTTTTCGGATTTCCGGATCTTCTCCAGTTCAGCCTCCATTTGTTTGCATACCGCACAACCGGTGGATTTAAATTCCAAAAGCGAATATTGATAAGGGTTGCTGTTTTTATCATAATTGAACAAAGAATCGACCCAGGCTTCACCGGAAAGCACCACTTCACTCCCGGCCTGCTCCTTCATTTTAACCGAAATATATTCGTTCATTTTGTCATTAAGCAAGAAACCGGCAATCAGGATCAGGGCAAACAATAAAATAAACACAACAGGCCATTTTTTCCGGATCATTTCAAAGCCTTTTTTCAGCAAAGATAAAAAAGAAGTTAAGGTTTTTCCTTTTCAGGGATAGGATTGTAGAACCGAGATAATTACGTCACTCATAAGGGTTCCATCATTCCATTGGTTGGTCGTTGTTCCTTCCTGCACCACTTTCTCCTTTGTTTGGAGGGAATCTTCAATTTTTAAAGTCCCCTTGACCACGGTAAAATCTTTCACTTCTCCGTTTTCACAATGGATATAAAAGGCATCGGCTTCCTGGGGAATGGAAGAAATATCCGGTATCAGTTCTGTCTTCTCCGAGTCGGGGGGTGAGAAAACCAAATTTTTCAAATCCGGGTTTAGGGAGGCAAAATAGATGCCGGGGGCTTTAATCATCTCTCCCCTTACTCCGGCCCCGCCATAACGAAACCAACTCACATGGCGGCTTTTAAACCGCTGCCATTCTTCATCGCTGTCAAAATCCTGCCGGGAATACGAGCCCGGACAGCGTTGTGAAAAAACCTTTCCTTTAAGAAAATTCATAACCGCCTGTCCTTTACCAGGGGGATTGTAAGTATTGGGTTTGCATGGATTGATTAGCTGAAGTTTAGACCTGGACCCTAACATGTATATTTCATTTCCATTGCGCAAACGAAGCGCTATTCTTGATTTTTCCCCTGTTTCAATTATATCTCCGGCACCCACTTTGATGGCACCTTTATCTGCAGGAACGCCATTAATTTTCACATCGCCTTTCAGGTAGGTAATGCTGGCATCGCATTCATCGGTCCGTTTTACGAGGGTCCAGGAAGTTGTGATTTTCGAAACATAAAAACAATTCATATCGCCATGGACCAAGCCTGCAAGGTTGCCATCCATGCATTTCCGGCAGTCATGTGACTGCTCATTATCCGGAATGGTGATCCCTTCAAGGTAGTCCGGGTTTTCGTTTATTGCTTCTCCACTAATGACCAGAGGAAATTTCACCGTCGTTGTTTGTGAAAGAGACAGAGGTTCCTTGTTTTTCGGATAGGTCTCTTTGGTTGACAATTGGGAGGTAAGGGAAACATCCATTTCACCTGAAAGCATCATCTGGTATTTCCCGTTTTGAAACATCAAAACCCCTGATGTAATGACCTGTTTGGCAGGATTTACACGGGTAGCAACAACGTTATGCATCCTTGACCTTCTTTGCTCACCCAAATCCTTTCCCAAATTCTTTTTATCAATGCCCGCGTTGTTCAATGTATTGGTAAATTGGATATTTTCTTCAATGCCTGTTAGCTTAAACATATTCAAGCCACCAACACCTCCGGCTCTTCCCGTAAAGGTTACAAAAAAAGACCCTTTTATTATCTTCCTCTCATCAATGCCCACATTCCAGCTCCATCCTCCATCGTTCCCTTCTCCCTTTGCGTTTTTCGTGACTTCAAAGTAGTATTCAACGGGGCCGCTGTAGGTTACCTGCTGGGCGTTCAGGTCAACAAAACAAAAAACCAGAAACAGGGGGATTAAGCATTTCACCATTCTTTTCATCGCCTTGTATTTTGCGCATTATTTTGCACCATAGCTTTTTAGAAATTCAACAATATTTTCGTCGCCCGCCTCGCTGGCAATGGACAGCGGGGTCTTTCCGTTTTCTGCAACGGCATTCACATCAGCCCCCTTCTCTGCCAGAAACTTCATCACACCGGCCTCCCCGTAAAGAACAGCCCAGAAGAGGGGGGTATATCCTGCATGATTTCCAACAGTATTCTTTTCATCGATTTCAGCACCCTGTGACAACAAGAACTCAGCAAATTCAGGGGTAATGGCTTCATTGCCCCTCATCATACCTGCCACAATGCACTGGGTGAAAACCCCCACCCCTTTTTCTGTCAGGACATGAATATCCGCACCTTTGGAGAGAAGAAGTTTGCTCAGCTCAGGTGAAACACCACAAGCCAGAATAAGGGCATTGGACCCGTCCTTGGCTTTGATATGGATATCCGCCCCTTTATCGATAAGGAACCGGGCCAGTTCCGCCTTATTGCTGTTTAGGGCAAGCATTAGAGGAGTATAGCCGGTCCGTTGTTCCTGTTGATTGATATCTGCACCTTTGGAAAGAAGAAGGCCGGCCATTTCCTGGTTCCCTTCGTAAACCGATAAAATCAAAGGGGTATAGCCCATCATATCATCCTGCATGTTCACATCGGCCCCTTCTGCAATGAGCTGCTTTACGGCATCTGAATCATTTTCCCTCACTTTACCCAAAAGATCGGTATTTTGGGCAGAAAGATTTATCAGGGGCAATACAAAAAAAAGAATACTAAAAATGTTTCTCCTGGAAAAAATAGTACTTCTCATGATGTTGTTTTTAAATTTTCAAAAATTTGCTCCGCATAGTTGTTTCGATTTTCGACAAAGCTCAAACAGGTTTTGCTCTGCGCTCATATTTTCACAAATTCCACCCGGCGGTTATTGGCTTTTCCCTCCGGGGTACTGTTATTATCGAGCGGCTGGCTTTCCCCCCAGCCTTTTGACACCAGTCGTTGTGAATCGATGCCGAGTTTTGTAAGTGTGGAAACCACGGCAGCAGCCCTTTTCTCAGAAAGGGTTTGGTTCAAAGCCTCATCGCCGTCACTATCGGTATGCCCCTCCACGCTGAACCGGATATCAGGATTTTCCTTCATTAATTCGGCAATCTCATTGATGATTCCCATCGACTCCGGCTTCAGGGTGGCTTTATTCACATCGAAGCGGATGCCGTTGGCCACGATTTTTCCATCCTGAAGAAATTTGTCGTAGAGTTTTTGTCCGCCCTCCGCAATACGGATGTTTTTAATAAAAAAGTTCACTGGTTTGGTATTGATGATTTCAATGGTAAGTCCCGTGGGGTTAAACCCGAGATTGGGAATGTTCAGCATACGTTCATCGTCGTAATAAACTTTCAGAGCCCGGACATTGAATCCAAGGGCAATATGCCTCCAGAATGGCTTATCACGGTTGTACCATAGCTGCTTGCCCGGAAGGACTTTTTCACTTTTTAAACCGGAAATTCCGCCCGGAAACAGGTTGATCTTATTGAGGGGGCTCCCCCGCTGGTTTTTCTGGTCATACAAATGCAGGAAATACTTGGCGGAATGGGGCTCAATATCGTAATACGCATCGAATTCAATGGTGAAAATGTCAGGCAGATAATCCTTAGACGGTTCTTTAAGGAACGGAATGATACTGCTTGCCCCCTCCCTGAACATGATTACATTGTCCACGCCAAATTCGGCGATTTCAACATTGCCTTTGTTTAGATCCCAGCGCGAGGGGAATTCCCCGTTCTCTTCCCCTTCGAGGTTATCTTCAAAAATAACCTTGTCACCGGGAATAAAATCGTATTTGGCCCATTTCAGTTCCGGGCCTTTTTCCTCTTCCGGCTGAGCTTGCGGAGTTCCGGCAGAAGAAAGATCCTCTGGTTGCGGCTGCTCCGCCGCTTCGTTGCGTTTTTTATCCTTCTTTTTCTTTTTTCCAAACAGTTTTCCAATGCCCTCCTCCAGTTTGTCAAAACCTTTGTCGATGCCTTTGTCAATTTTTTGGTTGACCCGTTTAGTGCCTTCCTTCTCAGCCTCTTTCTGGGGATCGATAACCTGGGCACCTGCACCAATGCCCGACAGTAAAAATAGTGTGGTAATGAGTAATGTAACTTTTGATTTCATCGTATACTGGTTTTTTGATGGGTTATTTTATCGAATTTGTTGATCGCCTGCACCCGGTTAATCACTTCTAATTTTTTGTAAATCTTTTTTAAGTGGAATTTTACGGTGTTCACTGTTATACCTGTTTCCCTGGATATTCCCTTATTTGAAAAACCTCTTTTGAGCAATTTCAGAATAGCCAGCTCCCGGGATGTTATTTTGGCGGTTTCGTTCAACGGATTGGATAATTTTCTTAATAAAATTACGTGAATAAGCGGGTATGATGTACTACCCCAAAGGGTAGTTTTTGCTGAAAAAGAGGAAAAACTCCTATGGGAAAAGGGGGCTTCAGGAATAAGCTGTAAAATAACCTGAATTGTTTCTCACCCACCATTGGGAAGGATAAAAAAACCGGAAAACCTTCCTTCCGGAATTTTTCATTTACCAAAACCAAAAGGGGGCATTGACTTCTGGTTTAACCTGCCATTTTTTGCAGTGCCTGCACCCTGTTTCGGACATCCAGTTTTATAAAAATGTTTTTGATGTGGAATTTTATGGTGTTTTTCGAGACAAACAGTTTCCCTGCAATTTCTTCATTCCCAATGCCGGTGGCCATCAATTGCATGATCTCCGTTTCCCGGTGAGTGAGGCCAAAACTTTTTGCCAGGTCGTTTACGGGGCTCCCATTATTCGATCCTTTTTTTAATTTTTCGAGCTGAAAAAGGTAGTTTCGAATTTCCAGGTTCATTTTTTCGATGCGGTGGTTTTTATTATGGATAAACAACATGCTGGTGATTGCCCCGGTAAGGCTCAGCAGAAAGAGGGCGATAAGAAAAATCCAGGTCTTGCGGAGCTTTTCGGCTTTTAACTGGTCGGAT